>DASVTZ010000122.1 GCA_036387335.1 Longimicrobium sp. | reverse complement strand
CGCGAAGCCCGCTGAAGCGGGCTGGGGGGGAGGCGGGGCACCATTTGTCATCCTGAGCGACGCGCGGCACCGTCCTTTCCCGTTGCGCGATCTGTGGCGCGGAGCGAAGGATCTACTGCGCGTGACGTGGGGTTGGCGGTGAGGTGTGATGCCCGGTCCGGTGTCGGGGCGCGGCGAGGGAGGGCAGACACGTGGGTCTGCCCCTACGGGCGGCGGTGCCGACGGGCGGGTGGCGGGGCGGGGGCGGGCACGGGCAGCCACATGGGGCGGCCCCTACGGAAGGCGACGGTGCGGCGGCGGGCACGGGCGCGATGAATCGCGCCCCTACGGGTTGGACGGACGTGCGGGTGATCACCCATTCCCCATTCCCCATTCCCCAATGAAAGGTCCGCGCATCTACATCGCATACGGGCTCGGCGTGCTGGCGCTGCTGGCGTGGGTGGAGTACACCGGGTACAGCATGGCCTCGGTGACCGAGGCGCAGGACGGAACACCGCGCTCCGTGCGCGACAACCCCGGGGCGAACCGCCCCATCTACGGCGGCGGCGGCCGATACGTCGGCGGCAAGTAAAGGAGATCAATGAACCAGCTCGCGAACGACATCCTGGCGGTCGTCGTCTACTCCCTCCTCGGCATCATCATCCTGGCCGTGGCGCTGGTGGTGGTGGACCGCATGACGCCCGGGACGCTGTGGAAGGAGCTGATCGAGGAGCACAACACCGCCCTCGCCATCCTCATGGGCTCGGTGGTGATCGCCTTCGGCATCGTCATCAGCGCGGCGATCGTAGGCTGAGCACGCGCGCCTCCACGGCCGGCGCGCAGGGGAGCGCCGCCGCGCTCTTTCTCACCGTCCTCCTGATCGCGGCGTGCGGCCTCGTCTACGAGCTGGTGGCGGGGGCGCTCAGCAGCTACCTGCTGGGCGACAGCGTCACGCAGTTCTCCACCGTCATCGGCACCTACCTGGCCGCCATGGGGGTGGGGAGCTGGGTCAGCCGCTACGTGACGCGCGGCCTCGTGGAGCGCTTCGTGGCCACCGAGCTCCTGGTGGCGGTGGTGGGCGGCTTCTCGTCGGCCGCGCTCTTCCTGGCCTTCGCGTACACGGACTCCTTCCGGGTGCTGCTGTACGCGCTGGTGGCCGTGATCGGCGCGCTGGTGGGGCTGGAGATCCCGCTGCTGATGCGCATCCTCAAGGGACGCTTCGAGTTCAAGGACGTCGTCGCCAACGTCCTCGCCTGGGACTACATTGGGGCACTGGGGGCGTCGCTCCTCTTCCCCGCCGTCCTGGTGCCGCAGCTCGGGCTGGTGAGGTCGGCGATCGCGTTCGGGATCGTGAACGCGGGGGTCGCGCTCTGGTCCACGCACCTCTTTCGCGAGGTGCTGGTGGAGAGAAGAGCGCTGCAGGGGGTGTGCGTGGCCGTCATCGCGCTGCTCTGCGCCGGCTTCATAGGCGCCGAGCGGCTGACGCGCGCGGCGGAGAGGAGCATCTACGCGGACGAGATCGTCTTCACGCGCGACTCGCGCTACCAGCGCATCGTCCTGACGGCGTGGAAGGACGACTTGCGGCTCTTCCTCAACGGCCACCTCCAGTTCTCCTCGCGCGACGAGTACCGCTACCACGAGGCGCTGGTGCACCCGGGTCTGGCGGCGCTCCCCGGCGCGCGGCGCGTCCTGGTCCTGGGCGGCGGCGACGGGCTGGCGGTGCGCGAGGTGCTGCGCTACCCCGGCGTGCAGCAGGTGACGCTGGTGGACCTGGACCCCGAGATGACGCGCCTCTTCGCCACGCACCCGGTGCTCACGGAGCTCAACGCGGGCTCGCTGAAGTCGCCGCGGGTGCGGGTGGTGAACGAGGACGCCTTCCAGTGGCTGGCGCGCACGGAGGAGATGTTCGACTTCGTGGTGGCCGACTTCCCGGACCCGTCCAACTACGCTGTCGGAAAGCTGTACACCAGCGCGTTCTACCGTCTGCTGGCGCGCCGGATGAGCCGCGACGGGCTCGCCGTGGTGCAGAGCACGTCGCCGATGTTCGCGCGGCGCGCCTTCTGGAGCATCGACGCCACCCTGCGCGACGCCGGCTTCCGCACCCGTCCGTATCACCTGTACGTGCCGTCGTTCGGCGAGTGGGGCTTCATCCTGGCGGGGCGCGGCGAGTACGCGCCGCCGTCCGCGCTCCCCGCGGGCCTGCGCTTCCTGACGCCGAGCGGCGTGCCCGCGCTCTTCGACTTTCCGGCCGACATGCGCCCCGTGCAGGCGGCCGTGAACCGGCTGGACGACCCGGTGCTCGTGCGCTACTACGACCAGGACTGGAAGGACTTCGGCGCCTGAGCCGGCCTTCCGCACATCGTTTCCGCGGCCGCGCATGGCTGCCGCGGAACACCGCGGGCGACCGCCCGCACACCCTCACTCCGGATGGAGAATAGCATGACCGTTCGTTCCATGTTCGCGATCTCCCTGTTCGCGCTCGCCGCCGGCGCCACCGATGCCGCGTCGCAGGCCCGTTCCACCACCGCCGGCTTCCACCTCGGCGCCGCGCTCAACGGCTCCTCCGTCAAAGTGGACGTAGAGGACGAAGAGACCGGCCTCGAGAGCGAGCGCGAGAACGGCGCCGGGATCAGCCTGACGGCGGGGTACAACTTCACTCCGCAGTTCGGCCTTCTCATCAACCTCACCGGCGCCAACGTCAGCTCCGACGGTGGCGACTTCGGGCTGGGCCACGCCGACCTGGCGGGGCGCTTCTCGATCGCCAACCCGGCGAGCGCGCTCGTGCCGTACCTGGAGCTCGGCATCTCCAGCATCGCGCTGGTGGACGAGGACGAGGAGAGCGGCGACGACGTGACGATCTCCGGCACCGGCTTCACGGGCGCGGCGGGGCTCAACTACTTCTTCAGCCCGAAGCTGGCGCTGGACGCCAACGTGCGCTTCACCATGGGCGAGCTGGACACGCTCAAGATCGGCGGCGAGTCGGTGACCACCGACGACGGCATCGACGCGACGACGGCCCGCATCAACATCGGCATCTCGTGGTTCCCGGGCGGCGGGCGCTAAGCTCGTAACGCAGGAACAGCAGGCCTCACGCGGAGACGCGGAGGCGCGGGGAAAGCACCTCCGCGTCTCCGCGCCTCCGCGTGAGGCTCTTTTTTGTCAGGTCAGTTTCCGATCTGGGCCGCCACGGCTTCGCGCACGGCGGCGCCGTCCAGCAGCGAGTCGGGGTCGAGCGGGGCGAGGGCGCGGGCGATGGCGGGGAGGAGCGTGTGCCAGGGCGGATCGGACGCGCGGAGGGTGGCGGTGAAGGGGGCGCCTTCCACGGTGCGCCAGCGGCCGCCGTCGTGGACGTACGCGGCGACGTCGGCGCGGATGGCGGGGCCCTGCGCGTCCGTCCATGCGTGCGCGACCAGGGTCAGCCAGACGGGGCCGTCGACCGCGTGGACGATGGGCCCCCTGCGGTGCGTCTCGGTCCAGCAGTGCGGCGAGCGGCCGAGGACCGGGTGCGGCGCGCCGGGAACGGCGGGGAGCGCGGGCCAGGCGAGCTGCGGAAGCTCCGGCGGGCCGCGAAAGGTCTCGGCGTGCGCGTCCCAGCGCAGGCGCTGCGGGTAGGCGTGGCCGGAGGCGGGTGGGGCTTCGGCGGCTTCCAGCCAGCGCATGGGGCTGTCCAGCACGGCACCCTGCGCGCCGCGCATCCCGCGCGCCCACGCGCCGAACTGCTCGTGCAGGATGCGCCGCGTCTCGGCGCGGTCGGCGCCCAGCACGGGGGAGCCGATGCGCGCGCCGCTGTCGTCGCGCTCCAGCCACGACTCGGCGGCCTCACCCTCCTCGCGCCGCTCCATCATGGAGATCCCCACCGCGCGGCAGCGGTTCTCGCCCGAGCTGCGGCCGGCGTTGGCGCGGTAGACGTGCACCTGGCGGCGCGCCACGCGGTGGGTGCCGTTGCGCTCGTACTCCAGCAGCCCCCGGTACAGCCCCTCGTGGCGCGGGCAGCGCCACACCTGCGGATGGAGGCGGCTGTCGCCCAGGAGGGGGAGGGGATCGTCCGGCGTCCACGCGTCGCCGTGGTCTGGGAGGACGCCGCGCGCGGGGACCTCGATCCAGGGGAGCCCAAGGGTGCGGTACTTGGCGGCCTTATCGTCGTCCACCGCGTGCGATGCGTAGACCTCCACGGCCGCCACGATGGCGCCGCCGCGCAGGAGCACCAGGTCGGCGCGCAGGGAGGGAAGGGAGTGCTCCACGCGCACTTCGTCCCACTCCAGCGGCCACGTGTTCTCGGGGGCGGCGGTGCAGCGCTCCGTGCTCCGCTCCTGCGGCACGCGGTGGCAGACGGGGCGCACGCGCAGCGGCCCGCCCCGCCCGAGCTGCTCGGCCAGGTGCACCTTGGCGGCGTGGTGCAGCGCCCCCTCGCCCCGGGCGGCGGCGCACTCGGAGCCGGCCAGGTGCGCGTAGTGGGGGCGGTTGCGCGCTCCCAGCTTGAGCCAGACCCGCTCCAGGCACACCGGGCAGAAGCTGCGCGGCCGGCGGCGCGGCGGGAGCGCGCGATACGCGACGACGGGCACGAGGAGGTGCTCCACGCCCGGCGCCTCGGGGACGATCCGGTC
>DASVTZ010000121.1 GCA_036387335.1 Longimicrobium sp. | reverse complement strand
CGGGCGCCCTGGCCGCGCAGCGCCTGCGCGCACCCCTTGCCCACGTCGCCGTAGCCAAAGATCACGGCGACCTTGCCGGCCAGCATCACGTCCGACGCGCGCAGGATGCCGTCGGTGAGCGAGTGGCGGCAGCCGTACAGGTTGTCGAACTTGCTCTTGGTGACCGAGTCGTTGACGTTGATCGCCGGAAAGAGCAGCTCGCCCGCTTCCATCATCTGGTAGAGGCGGTGCACGCCCGTGGTCGTCTCCTCGCTCACGCCGCGCAGGTCGGCGGCCACGCGCGTCCAGCGCTGCGGGTCCTTGGCGATCTCCTGGCGCAGCAGCCCCAGGATGACGCCCCACTCCTCCGCCTCGTTCTCCTCGTTGAAGGCGGGCACCACGCCCGTCTTCTCGTACTCCACGCCCTTGTGAACCAGGAGGGTGGCGTCGCCGCCGTCGTCCAGGATCAGGTTGGGGCCGCCGCCGTCGGGCCACATCAGCGCGGCCTCGGTGCACCACCAGTACTCCTCCAGCGTCTCGCCCTTCCAGGCGAAGACGGGCACGCCCTGCGGGTTCTCGACCGTGCCGTTCTTGCCGACGACGACGGCCGCGGCCGCGTGGTCCTGGGTGCTGAAGATGTTGCAGGAGACCCAGCGCACGTCGGCGCCCAGCTCCACCAGCGTCTCGATGAGCACTGCGGTCTGCACCGTCATGTGCAGCGACCCCATGATCCGGGCGCCGGCCAGCGGGCTCTGCCCCTCGTACTCCTTGCGGAGCGCCATCAGCCCCGGCATCTCGAACTCGGCCAGGCGGATCTCGTTGCGCCCGAACTCGGCCAGCGACAGGTCGCGGACCTTGAAGGGCTCGCGGCCGGCTTCCTGCGCGGCGGCGAAGGGGTGGACCATCTCGGCGACTGCGCTCACGGTGTTCTCCTGGTTGGTGGGTACGGCGAACTGCACGGGTGAAAAAAGACAGTGCTAAGTGCTAAGTGCTAAGTGCTAAGTGCTAAGTAGTTGCTGTTCCGGACTTAGGACTTAGCACTTTATTTCCCGCATTCCGGCTTCCGCGCGGACGCGGCGAAGAGCGAGGGCCCCTTTGCCGATGGATCGGCGGGGAGCGGCACGTAGCGCGGCGATTCGAAGCCGGCCGCGCCCAGCCAGCGCGCCATCTGCTCCGCGCCGAAGCCCTGCCACACGTGCCCCATGGTGTGGCGGAACTCCTCGCGGTCGTGGGGCATCATGTCCACCACGGCGAGCCTGCCGCCGGGGCGCAGCGCGCGAAAGGCTTCGGCCAGCGCGGCCTCGGGCTCGGCCAGGTAGTGGAGGACGAGCGACGCAACCGCGGCATCCAGCTCGCCGTCCGCGACCGGGAGCGACTCCAGCTCGCCGGCGCGCACCTCCACGTTTTCCGCGGGGGCCAGCCGGGCGCGCGCGGCCTCCAGCATCGCCGCGGACGCATCCACCGCCACCACCCGCTCCACGAACGGAGCCAGCGCCTCGGACAGCCGCCCGGTGCCGCACCCCAGGTCCCCCACCGTCCACCCGTCGGCCAGCAGGGCGAAGAGCCCCACCAGGTCCGTGCGCTCGCCGAAGAGCTCGGCGCGCAGGCGGTCCCACTGCCCCGCGGAGGTGGAGAAGAAGGCGCGCGACGTCGTGGTGCGCTGGGCGAGCACGCTGCGCAGGCGCCCCGCGTCGTGCTCCGCGGCGGGCAGGGTGGCCACCTGGTCGCGCACCATCCGCCAGAGCCCGAGTGCGGAGGGGTCCAGCGCGTCCGCGGCCATCCGGTAGCGGCGGCTCGTCCCCTCGGCGCGCGAGCTGACCCACCCGTCGTCCGCCAGCAGCTTGAGGTGCCGGCTCACCGTGGACTGCGGAAGCTGGAGCACCGCGCACGCCTCCCCCACCGTCAGCTCGTGCCGCTCCAGCAGGAGCAGGATGCGGCTGCGCGTCGTATCGGCCAGCGCCGACATGCGATCGAAGATCGCGGGGGTCGCGGTGCTCATCTCTATCCGTTCATCCGGCTGGAAAGATAAAGCACTCGCGCTCTTCCGGCAAGCGCGCGGCATGGTGAAAAGCGAAAGGCCGCCCCGCGTGGTGCGGGACGGCCTTTTCGAACGGGTCCTGAGCTTCTATCGGCGCCGGTCGTAGCGGATGTCGAGCACGCGGCCGCCGGTGCTCACGATGCAGCTTCCGTCGACGCGGTTGGCGTCCCAGCGCACCACGAGGTTGCCGGCGCGGTCCCTGCCGCGGTAGTCGGCGCGTACGTCGCTGCGGCGGATGTTGCGGAGCCGCTCGCCCACCGCGGCCCGGCAGACGCGCTCCGCCCGCTCCTCCATGGCGCGGCGCGAGCGGTGGTCGTAGCGGTTGTCACGGTCGTCGTAGCGTCGATCACGTCCATCGTAGCGTCCGTCACGCCCGCCGTAGCGTCCGTCGCGATCGCCGTACCGTCCGTCGCCGCGGCCGCTGCCACCCCACTGCCCGCCTCCGTACGTGCTCCCGACCGCGAACTGCCCCCGGCACCCCTGCGACACCCAGATCCCGCTCCGGTCCGCGCCCCAGCTTCGCCCGCTCTCGCAGCGCGCATCGCTGAGCTGGCGAACCAGGCGCACGCCGCCGCGGGTGTCCGCGGCGCAGTAGGCGCGGTCGTGCCCCCTGCTCTCGCAGGTGATGGTGGTCTGTGCCTCCGCCCCGCTCGGGCTGAGGGCGAGAAGGCCCGCGATGGCGAGCGACGACAGGGCCAGCGCTGCTTTGCGAATCATGAGTACCTCTGCTGCGTTGGATGGTAGCGAGATGCGGGTCGTGGTTCCCACGGGTCGCCCGGCATCTCTTCCATCCATCCACAAGGCAAACGCCAAACCGCGCCACGCCGCCCGTGCCGCGCGCATTCCATCTCGTTCAACCACAATCAGTTGCATCCTCACCCAACGCCCGAATTCCCCGCATCGCATGCCGTCGCGCTGTCCTCCGGACCGGCCATTCCTGAGCGCGTCGGGAGGACGGAGGGGCGGGATCACGCTTACTCATAATCCAGCGCTAGCTCGGCGAGACGTTCTCCGCTTGCTATTTGGCATCTTGCTCGCTACCATTGTTGAATCAGCTAGTAACAATGGGGGACACAATGGGAACGAAGGAAGCGCAGATCAATCTTCGGCTTCCGGCGGAGCTCGACCAGTGGATCGAAGCGCGCGCCGGAGGAAAACGTGCGAAACCCGGATACGTTCGCCAGGTCCTCGAGCGCGAGCGGGTTCGCGAAGAGGAGGAGAAGATGCTCCAGATGTTCAACAAAGCTTGGGATGCTCTCTCCGCCGAAGAGCAGGCGGAGATCCGGCAGGAGCGTGAAGATTGGCTGGAGGCCCGCGCCGGAGACTCGTTGCTGTGAGCGGCATCGTTGCACTCCGGGGAGAGATCTGGGAGGTCAACCTGAATCCCAGAAAGGGCCGCGAGCAAAAGGGGGTCCGGCCCTGCCTGATCGTGTCCACAGACGGATTGAATCGATCGCGCTTCGGCACGGTCATCGTCTGCCCCATCACCACGACCGAACGACCGAACTTCGCATGGCGTCCAGGTATGTCACCCGGAGACCTCCGCGTTACGGACTCCGGATGGAAAGCGGAGCCTCATTGGATCGAAACTGATCAGATCGTCACGGTCGACGTGAGCGAGCGTCTGATCCGCAAACTGGCCGTCGTCATCAATGCGGCGAAGATGCGGGAAGTAGATGAATGGCTCCGCCGCCTCCTGATTCCCGCGGGGTGAGACGGACGCAACACGGCCCCGGAATGCGGCGCGCGTAGTGCTGGCACGCGGCGCGCGGGCATCGTAGATTGGCCGCGCAAACCGTCCACCCGAACCGTACCTGACCATGTTCGCAGTACTCTGGCGCGGCGGGGTGTTCCTCGCCATCACCGGCCTGGTGTACCTCGTCTGCCTGCAGCTCATCAAGCTGGAAGCGAAGCGCGAAGCACGGAAGCGTACCCGCTGATCCGAGCCCGCACGGGGTGCCGCAGACGCGGCACCCCGCGCTTTTTCCATCCGCGGCGCATCCCCGCGCGCGCTGCGGTGTACGATCGCGTCTCGACAGGGCGGTGGCGTTGCGCCCGCCCGAACATTCCCGAACGACGGAACGTACGGATGCACCTGATGAACCGAGCCGCACTCGCCTGCATCGGCGCGCTCGCGGCCTGCGCCCCCGCCGCGGTCGCACCTGCCGCCAATCCCGCACCCGCGACCGCGACGATGGCAACCGATGCGCGTGACATCCACTCCTTCGCCCGTCCTGAAGAGGCGCGGGTGACGAACGTGGAGCTCGACCTGCGCGCGGACTTCGCGGCGAAGCGGCTGGCCGGCACCGCCGCGCTGGACGTGCAGGCCGCGTCGGGCGCCAGGCGGATCGTGCTGGATACGAAAGACCTCACCATCCAGGCGGTGACCAACGCCGCCGGCGCGCCGCTGCAGTGGACACTGGGAACCGCGGACACCATCCTCGGCCGCCCGCTGGAGGTGACGCTGCCGCAGGGGACGCGGCGCATCGTGGTGCGCTACCAGACCTCGCCCACGGCCGGCGCGCTCCAGTGGCTCACCCCGGCGCAGACGGCGGGGAAGCGCCACCCGTACCTCTTTTCGCAGGGCCAGGCGATCCTCACGCGAAGCTGGATCCCGACGCAGGACAGCCCCGGCATCCGGCAGACGTACTCCGCGCGCATCACGGTGCCCAGCGAGCTGCGCGCGGTGATGAGCGCCGAGATGCTGACGCCCGGGGGTGAGGCCGTGGAGGGCGGCCGCGCCTTCCGCTTCCGCCTGGACAAGCCGGTGCCGCCGTACCTGATCGCGCTGGCGGTGGGCGACCTTGCGTTCCGCTCCCTCGGCCCGCGCACGGGCGTGTACACGGAACCGTCGATGCTGGAGCGTTCCGCCAACGAACTGGCGGACGTGGAGAAGATGGTGGCCGCCGCCGAGGGGCTGTACGGCCCCTACCGCTGGGGGCGCTACGACCTGCTGGTACTGCCGCCCTCCTTTCCCTTCGGCGGAATGGAGAACCCGCGGCTGACCTTCGCCACGCCGACGATCCTGGCGGGCGACCGCTCGCTGGTGTCGCTGGTGGCGCACGAGCTGGCGCATTCGTGGTCCGGCAACCTGGTGACCAACGCCACCTGGGCCGACTTCTGGCTCAACGAGGGGTTCACCACGTATTTCGAGAACCGCATCATGGAGGCGCTCTACGGCCCCGAGCGCGCCGCCATGCTGGCCAGCCTGGGATGGCAGGAGCTGCAGGACGAGGTCGCCGCGGTCGGTGGCCCCGCCTCGGCGGACTCGCGCCTGCACCTGGACCTCGCCGGCCGCGACCCGGATGCGGGGATGACCAACATCGCCTACGAAAAGGGCGCGGCCTTCCTGCGCACCATCGAGCAGGCGGTGGGGCGCGCGCGGTGGGACGCGTACCTGCGCTCGTACTTCGACCGCAACGCCTTCAAGCCGATGACCACCGCCGGCTTCCTCGCCGACCTGCGCGCCAACCTGATCCGCGGCGACGCGGAGCTGGAGCGCCGCATCGACGTGGAGCGCTGGGCGTACCAGCCCGGCATCCCGCAGAACGCGGTGGTTCCGCAGTCGAACGCCTTCGCGCGGGTGGCGTCGCAGGCGCAGGCCTTCGCGGACGGCACGGGCGCGTCGCATCTGCAGACGCGCGGCTGGACGACGCAGGAGTGGCAGCACTTCCTGGGCGCTCTTCCCAAGCAGCTCACCGCCGCCCAGCTCGCCGACCTGGACCGCGCCTTTGGCCTCTCGCGGCAGGGGAACGCGGAGATTCTCTTCGCCTGGCTGCAGCTCGCGGTGCGGAACCGCTACCAGCCCGCCGTCCCCGCGCTGGAGCAGTTCCTCACCAGCCAGGGCCGCCGCAAGTTCGTGCGCCCGCTCTACGCCGAGCTGATGGCGCAGGGCGACTGGGGGCAGTCGCTCGCGCGAAGCATCTACGCGCGCGCCCGCCCCGGCTACCACCCGGTGACCACGGGCTCGGTGGATGCCATCGTGAAGTAGCCGCTGCGTTTGGACGGTAGCCGGAGGGCCGCCCGCGGATGCGTGGGCGGCCCTCCGCGCATCCTGGCGTGACGCGCGGGCGGGTGCGCTCGTCGTACGATTTGAGACGGTGCAACTCGCGACGCTGGCGAGGTGTACGCATGGGACGGGGAGCGCGGAACCGTGCGGAGAGAGGAGGGGGCCGATGCCACAGCGGAACGATGGGACCGGCGGCCAGGACGACGTGTGGCTGCGTGCGCAGATCGCGGAGATCGTGGCGGGCGGCTGGACGCTGGAGGAGCTGGAGACGATCGGGATCAGCCGCGCGATGCTGACCCGCCTCGGCTTCCGCGACGACCATCCGCGCCTCTTCGATGACCCTGTTCCCCGCCGCCACCCCGCGCGACGGCCGCGCCCCGATCCCGGCGCACCGCGCCCCCTGCACGGCACCGAGGCCGCGTCCCCCGTTCAACGGGACGCGGCCTCTGCGTTTCGGGGACCTTGCACGGCAGGCGCGCGCACCGCAACGTGAGCCCGCCCTGAAACCGCGGTTCCATCCCGTCCAGCATTTCGGAGAACCATGTCTGACTCGAACCCCACCCCGGCCCTCGGTGTGACCCCGTACCTCACCGTGCGCGGCGCCAGCGACGCCGCCGAGTTCTACAAGCGCGCCTTCGCCGCCGAGGAGCTCGGCCGCCACGACGCGGGCGACGGCAAGCGCCTGATGCACTGCCACCTGCGGATCAACGGCGCGGACGTGATGATGTCCGACGAGTTCCCCGAATACGGAGCCGGCCTCGGCGACGGTCCCAAGGGCGTGACCCTGCACCTCGCCGTCGACGACGCGGACCTCTGGTTCAACCGCGCCGTCGAGGCAGGCGCCACCGTCACGATGCCCCTCGCCGACCAGTTCTGGGGCGACCGCTACGGCCAGCTCCGCGACCCGTTTGGACACGCGTGGTCCATCGGCGCGCCGGTGAAGGGGTGAGGGGGCGGGGGCGGCGCGGGCGCCGGGGGCGAATGTCGGCGCCGAATGCCGGGGGCTGAAGCCCCCGGCTGGAACCACGGGAAGACCGCTGAAGCGGTCTCGCGCAACGGGCATCAGAGCCCGAGTCCGCGCAGGCGGACTTTGTGCTGTTGTAGCCGCGAATTCATTCGCCGGGGGGGAAATGGCGCACCCGGCGCATCCGGCGCATCCGGCGCATCCGGCGCATCCGGCGCACCCGGCGGGATCGGCGCATCCGGCGCATCCGGCGCATCCGGCGCATCCGGCGGGATCGGCGGGACGTCCTGGCAGATGATCGGGATGCCCTCGGCCTGCAGGGGAGCGGCGCGGCGGTCCAGGCGCGCGGCCTCGCCGAGGGTGGTGAGGTGCATGGAGAGGAGGGCGCGCGACAGGCCAGCCGGCGATGCGACGCCCCGCGCCTCCGCATCGGCGGCGTAGCGACGGGCGCCGTTGGTGATACGCAGCGCCGATTCCAGCAGGTGCCGCGTCATGCAGTTGAAGGCCGGCACACGAGAGAGGGCGTCGATCTCCTCCTCCAGCACCGCGCCCGCACCCGCGAACCCGCCCGCACGGAACGCACGCTTCACCGCCCGCGCGATCCGCCTCGCGTCGGCGCTTCACCTTCAACATTGCGCCCCGGGCGAACGGCTGGGGTGTCGCGTATCGCGCACTGTTTGGAGCAGGCGCACCAAGGTGCATCGGCTTACCACCACGCCCGCGACAAAGGCGAATCGGCTCCAAACGCATGTAGTACGGGTGTTTGGATCAAGATCATCATGAATGGCGCGAACGGTATCGTTCCTGCGCTGGGGACGTCACGTTTTTTTGGATGCCTCCGTTTTACCGAACGCGTCCGAGGGCCCACATTTACACCTTGATGGAAGGAGTCGCTTGATGGAAGTCGTCAACAACCCCCCGCGCCATGCTCTCAGCTTGCGGCCCATTTCCATCTTCGCCCTGACGCTGTTCGCGACAGCCTGCCAGGACGTGCCTACCAGCACCCCACCCGTGCCGGGACGCGGCGTGTCCGCTGCACAACCCAATGGGCGGGATTTGGGTCACGTGTCGACCGTCTGCATCGTTGGTAACCGCGCGCTGAGTGCGCCGAGCGGGTGGCAGACGCGCCGAGACGCCTTCTATTTCTCACGCGGCGACCTTGACGCGCGTGGCCGGACCGTGCAGTACATGTACCGGCGCAAAGCTACGGACGGTACCCCCTGGTATCGGTGGACTGCACGGTGCCGTACACGGAATCGGCGCTGCGACGAGTGGACCGCTGGCTCGGCGTCGAAGCGAATGGTAGTGTGGCGCAGTTCAAAGCGCGCGAGGAGATGGTCACCATTCAGGGCTGCGTAGGTGATGGGGTGTGTACGCTTGACCCGCTCGTCGTGGAGGCGCCTCCGACGGACCCGTGCAGCAACTGTGAACCGCCGCCGCCCCCTCCGCGGCCGAGCGGAGGGATGGGGGGGTCTGGCGGGGACTGGGGGACTGGAGGGGGCAGCGGGGGCGGTGGCAACGAGCCCGCGTACTCGGGAGTTCCAGCGCTCAGCACCGACGACGATGTTCCAGACCGGTCACCCGCTTGCAGCAACCCATCCCTTGAGGGGTGGGAGAAAGCGGTATGCTCCGCAGAACCCCCGGCGGGTGACCGCCTCCAGAAAGTCCGGGATGCGTTGGCGCGTATTCGAGCCCGAGGCGGAGTTTGTGCAAACATCGCCACGGCTGGGGACAATCTGCTAGCGGGCGGTAAGCTTCAGTTCTACCCGTGGCAAACGGGGCTGGCAGGAGGTTATGGCGGCGGAACGTTTGGGGTGGTCCTCAACTACACGTGGGTCGACGATTTCGCCACGTCAAGTACGGGTGAATCCAGCCCGTCGATCCCCAATGGGCGTAATCTAGAATCCACTCTGGTGCACGAAATTGAGCATTCGCTCGGAAGGCCGCACACGACCTTCAATGGGGCTGAGGACCCTTACAACACCGCAAACTCTCGGACGTGTGGGGGGTTGTAACTTCACCAGTATAGACATGAACAGATGCTTAGACTTTGGTGTCGGCTCAACCGCCTCCTCGTGGGGGCGTCCGTTCTCGTTGCAAGTGCCGGGTGCACTGGCGCTCACACTCAGAATATCGCGGTCCTGCACTCAGCGCCCGCGCGCCACGATTCCGCGGCCTTCACCGCGGTTGTGCGCTCACTTCGTGAGTTGCACCGGGAGGACCTCCGCATTGATCCGCGCCCGTTGCACGACCGGACGGAGTCGCTTCGGCCGCACTACGCCGAGCTTGCGGGTGCGGGCGCCGAGGCTCGCGCGAAAGTTCTCAGGTCGATGGAGATTGCGCGCACCGACGCGATTCGCGACGCCGGCTGTGGTGGCATGATTCCACCGGGCGTGGCCCATACGCCGCCTGGGGAATGTCCGCGGGAGGGCACCTTCTACAGTGTCGCAATCGGGCAGATCGCCGCAAGCGATTCACTGCCCCGAATGGCTGACAGCTCGAGACTGGCGCACAGTGCGGGAGCACGATACTGGACCGTCCCGGTTACGATCCGGCACATGACTGCTGTCGGCTCAACGAGTACGAAGTTTCAGTACTGGATAGAATGTGCTTCAGGTTGCCACGAGTGGCGAGTCGTGTACCGCGAAGCGCTCCACTTCACCGACTGAAGTACGTCGCGCAGACGCAACGTCAAACGTCGATGTCCCACAGGATGGAGTGGTGCAGCGCAAAGTTTTGGCGCTCGCGCTGGGCGGGCGGCGCGATGGGGATCGGTCGTCCTCATGGGCGTCAATCTAACACGCCGCCGGTGCCGTCACCCACGCACGCGAAGTCCCATCTCACCACGTCCGACCACGCACCGTGCGCGCAATCGCGAATGGGGCAGCTCCGCGAGAGAGCTGTCCCATTCGTCATTCCGGTTCGGGTGCGGTGGGGGAGAGGGCGGGGTGCGGTTGTGCGGTATGGCGGTTGGGTGTATCGTCCCTGCCGTTGATGGCTGTGCTCCGGACCCTGTACCCTCTCCCTTCGCGTGCCAACCACCAAGCGCCCGCGCCGTCCTTCGCCGGCCCGGCTGCGGAAGCTGCTCGCCACCGAGACCGGGCTCTGGGAGCGCGGGCTGTCGTTCGTGGCGGGGGTGGACGAGGTGGGGCGCGGGCCGCTCGCCGGGCCCGTGGTCGCCGCGGCGGTGATCCTGCCGCAGGGGTGCTGGATTCCCGGGGTCACGGACAGCAAGCAGCTCACGGCGGCCACGCGGCTGGAGCTGATCGGGCGCATCACGGAGTGCTGCGTGGCGTTCGGGATCGGCGCGGCTTCGGCGCGGGAGATCGACCGCATCAACATCCGCCGGGCGACGGCGCTGGCGATGAGCCGGGCCATCGCGCGCCTCCCGGTTCCCGCGGACCACCTGCTGGTGGACGGGCTCCCCGTGCCGGAGCTGGGGGTGGGGACGCACACCGCCATCGTGCAGGGCGACGGCTGCGTGCACTGCATCGCCGCCGCGTCCATCCTGGCCAAGGTGACGCGCGACCGGCTGATGGACCGGCTGGCGCGGCGCTACCCCGGCTACGGGTGGGAGCGCAACAAGGGGTACGGCACGGCCGAGCACCTGGCGGCGCTCGCGCGGCAGGGCCCCACGCCGCATCACCGCACCTCGTTCGCGCCGGTGCGCGTCAACTTCGACCCAACGCTTTCCTGAACGGGGCCATGCACAGCGAGCACCTCCAGAACGTACGTCCTTCGTGGGTGGCCTTCGGCTGGTTCATCGGGGTGGCGGTGATGTCCGCCATCCTCTTCGGCCTCATCGCACTGGGCATCGTGCCGCGCACGGGCGAGATCGGCCTGGCGTGGGTGCTCCTCTCCGTCTTCGTGGGCTTCCTGGCCGGCGGCTACCTCACTGGCATCCGCGTCCGCGCCGCCCCCATCCTGCACGCCGTGGGCATCGGCCTCTTCTCCGTCGCCGTGTGGTTCGTCGCCAACCTGCTCGCGGGCGAGACGCTGAACGCCTCCGAATGGAAGGTCGCCCCCGCCTCCGCCGCCGGCGCCGTCCTCTTTCAGGTCATCGCGGCCGCGATCGGGGCGCGAATGGCGGTGAAGCGAACAGAAGTGCGTTAGTACGTGAGTGCGTAAGTGCGTTTTGTATTTAGCACCTAGCACTTAGCACTCAGCACTTCTGGTTTTTCCGCACTCACGCACTAACGCACTCACGCACTTTCTTTTGTACGCTGAACGCATCGCCACGGAGCTCGGGCTTCGCGCGCCCCAGGTCCGCGCCGCCCTGGAGCTTCTCCTCGCCGGCAACACGATCCCCTTCGTCGCGCGTTACCGAAAGGAGGCGACCGGCGAGCTGGACGAGGTGCAGCTTCGCGACATCCGCGACCGGCACGAGTACCTGGCCGAGCTGGACGAGCGCCGCGCCGCCATCCTCAAGTCCATCGACGAGCAGGGAAAGCTGACCCCCGAATTGCGCATAGCGATCGGGCGCGCGGAGACGAAGCAGGCGCTCGAAGACCTCTACCTCCCCTTCAAGCCGAAGCGACGCACCCGCGCCATCATCGCCGCGGAGCGCGGGCTGCCGCCACTCGCCGAGCTGCTCTGGGCCGGCCGCACCTCCGACGCGGAGCTTGCCGTAGCCGCGGTCGGTTTCGTGAGTGAGGAGCGCGGCGTTCAAACGGTCGACGATGCGCTGGCGGGGGCGCGCGACATCGTGGCGGAGCGCATCGCGGAGGACGCCGCGGCGCGGGCACGCGTGCGCGACCTGGTGCGCGAGCGAGGGGTGATGGAAAGCCGGGTGGCGCGCGGCAAGGAGGGCGAGGCGAGCAAATTCCAGGACTACTACGACTTCTCGCAGCCCGTCCGCCTCCTCCCCAGCCACCGCATCCTCGCCATCCGCCGCGGCGAGGCGGAGGAGGTGCTCACCGCCCGCATCGTCGCGCCCGACGAGGAGATCGTCGCCGGCCTGCTGCGCCGCTTCGCCGCCGGCCACCGCGCCCCCGAGCAGATGCGCCTCGCCGTCGAGGACGCGTACCGCCGCCTCCTGGCCCCCTCGGTCGAGGTCGAAGTGCGGATGGAGCTGAAGACGCGCGCCGACGAGGAGGCGATCGCCATCTTCGGGCAGAACCTGGAGGCGCTGCTCCTCGCGTCACCCGCCGGCGAGCGCTCGGTGCTCGGCGTCGATCCCGGCTTCCGCACCGGGTGCAAGCTGGCCGTCGTCAGCCGCACCGGCGCGCTGCTGGCCACCGGCGTGGTCTACCTGCACCAGGAGGACCGCTTCCGCCACGAGATCGCCCGCCTCGCCGCTCAGCACTCGGTCGAGCTGGTCGCTGTCGGGAACGGCACCGCCAGCCGCGAGACGGACAAGCTGGTCAGGGAAGCCCTGCGCGACGTCCCCGCCGAGCGGCGTCCCGTGGTGGTGATGGTAAACGAGGCCGGCGCGTCGGTCTACTCCGCGTCCGACGTGGCGCGCGAGGAGTTTCCGGAGCTGGACCTGACGCTGCGCTCCGCCGTCTCCATCGCGCGGCGGCTGCAGGACCCGCTGGCCGAGCTGGTGAAGATCGATCCCAAGTCGATCGGGGTCGGCCAGTACCAGCACGACGTGTCACAGACCCGCCTCAAGCGCCGGCTGGACGAGACGGTGGAGAGCTGCGTGAACCGCGTGGGCGTGGAGGTCAACACCGCGTCGCCCGCCCTCCTCTCCTACGTTGCCGGCATCGGCCCGACGGCGGCGCAACGCATCGCCAGGCAGCGCGATGAAGCCGGGCCCTTTCGCTCGCGCTCGCAGCTTCTCAAGGTGCCCGGCGTGGGGCCCAAGACTTTCGAGCAGGCGGCCGGCTTCCTGCGCGTCCGCGGCGGCGACCATCCGCTCGATGCCTCGGCCGTGCACCCCGAGCGCTATGCACTGGTGGAGCGCATGGCGGGCGACCTGCGCGTGGGCGTCAAGGAGCTGGTGGGGAACGAGGGCGCCATCGCGCGCATCCAGCCGGAGCGCTACGTGGGCGAAGGGGTCGGCCTGCCTACGCTGCAGGACATCCTGGCCGAGCTGCGCAAGCCGGGCCGCGACCCGCGCGACGCCTTCGAGGCCCCCGCCTTTCGCGACGACGTGCAGAAGATCGAGGACCTGCGCGAGGGGATGACGCTGCAGGGCACCGTCACCAACGTGGTGGCGTTCGGCGCGTTCGTGGACGTGGGCGTGCACCAGGACGGCCTCGTGCACGTCTCGGAGCTCTCCGACCGCTACGTGCAGGACCCCAACGCCGCCGCCCGCGTCGGCGACCGCGTCTCCGTGCGCGTCCTCTCGGTGGACGTGCCGCGCAAGCGCATCGCCCTCTCCATGCGCAGCGGCGATGCCAGGCCGCCCCGCCGACCCGATCGCCAGCCCGATCGCCGCCCCGGCGCGGGGCAGGGAAGCGCGCCCAAGCCGCCGCCGCCAAACGGTGTGGCCCCCAATGGCATGCGCATCACCAAACGGTGACCCTGCGCAGGAGAGCAAAGAACAGATGTCTCACACAGAGCCACAGAGAAACCGAGAGAAAAGCAGAAGGGGTTCTCTCTGTTCCCTTGAAGTTGCCTCTGTGTCTCTGTGTGATGCTTTTCTCGGCGCCCGTTGAGGCACCGCCCGCGCGCCGTTATATTGCCCCGCTTGTGGGCCGGTAGCTCAGTTGGTAGAGCACGCGACTTTTAATCGCTAGGTCGTGGGTTCGAGTCCCACCCGGCCCATTTTCCCCAGGCACCGCTGCGGCGGTGCCTGGGGATTTTCGTTCCACCTGGTGGATCCGGGGTATTCAGTATCAGGGGCTTGAAGGAGAGAGGAGGGAAGCACGGGATTCCACAAAACGTGGAACCTTGTGCGCCGGGGCAGGTATCGTTCGGCTATCCGACGAACGGTTTCTCGAGCCCCCGCGTGACGATGCCCGGAGAAAAGTACTCAGCGGTGTTCGAAGTTGCCGTAGACAACTTCGGCTACATCAAGGTGGAGCAGGCGCGCGCGTTGGACGTCTCGCCAAAAACCCTGCACGTGATGGCGAAGCGCGGAACGCTGGAGCACGTGAGCACCGGGTTGTACCGGGTGGCCGCGCTTCCCCCCTCGGCGCACTCCGAGTACATGGAGGCGAGCCTCTGGCCGCGAGGCGCTCAGGGCGTGGTGTCGCACGACAGCGCGCTCGTGCTGCACGATCTTTCGGACGTGAACCCCGCGAAGATCCACATCACGCTCCCAGCGAGCTACCGCATCACGCGCCCCATTCCACCGGTGTACGCCATCCACGGCGCGGACCTCGACGACCACGACATCGAACAGGTGAATGGAATCCCCGTGACTACTCCCGAACGAACCATCGTGGACTGCTGCCGCGCCCATCTAGGTCCGGCGTTGATTCGCCAGGCGATCGAGGACGGGTTGCGTAAGGGCGTTCTCGACGCGAGCGGGGCCGAGAGACTCCGCATGGAGTGTCTCGGCTCGCCTGGGAGCGAACATGGCTGAGCCCGAGCGCCTGCGGCGCCCCGCGACGCCGAAGACCAAGAGCGTTCTTGAGCAGATGGTGGGGCGGTACGCCCGGCATTACCGAATCCCACAGGCGAGAGTCCGTGGCTGGATCTCGTTCATGGTACTGGGCGGCGCGCTGGAGCGGGTGAAGGATTCCGGCGGAGTACCGGCGTTCATCGTAAAGGGCGGAGTCGCGCTGGAGCTCCGGTTGCGCCTCCGCGCGCGCACCACGAAAGACTTCGATGCCACGTTCCGGGACGAGTTCGGTGAAATGCTAGAGGCGCTGGATCGTGCCCTGGCTGAGCCGTACGGCGACTTTCGGCTGATGTGTCGGGGCGAGATCCGCGATCTGGGGCGCAAGGCGAAGCGGATCGAGATCCGTCTGGAGTACCACGGAAGGCCGTGGGCCACCGTGCCGATGGAGGTCTCCGCGGGTGACAGCCAGGACGTGGAGGCGGAGCTCGTCCCGGCGACCGATCTGTCCGAGCTCGGGATAGACGGCCCCGAGTACATCCACTGCCTGTCGGCGCGTTATCAGATCGCTCAAAAGATCCACGCGGCGACCACGCCGCCACTAGACGGGCGGGCGAACGAGCGCTACCGCGACCTGATAGACCTCTGGCTGCTCCGGGAACTGGGGACGAAGCTCGTCGACGTGCGCGAGGCATGTGAGGATGTATTCCGCCGTCGCGCGATGCAGCCGTGGCCTCCCGTGGTCGTCGTGCCGGCAGGCTGGGCCGAGCCCTTTACCCGTCTCGCCGCCGAAGTGGGGCTGCCCACCCACGACGTAGAGGAAGCGGCTCAGAACCTCCGCGAATACGTCGAGGAGATCGCAAGCGCTCGTTAGCTAATCAGCGGAGATGGGTCACTAGATCAACGCCTGTCGATCACAGCTGATCGAACCGCGATGCCGAGCGCGACGACGATCAGCATCGCGGCGACGGCGAAGGTGATGCGCATGCCGGTGGAGACGGCGGCGGGAGGGGCGGTCGTGATGTCGGACGATGAGGATGCGTAGGCGAACACCGCGCCCATCACCGATGCGCCGGTGATGAGGCCGAGGTTGCGCGACAGGTTGAGCATGCCGGAGACGACGCCTCGCTGGTCCGCGCGAACACCGCTCATGACGGCGGTGTTGTTGGCCGTCTGGAAGAGCGCGTAGCCGGCGGTGATGGCGACGATGGGCGCGACGTACCCTGCAACACCGAAACCCGGCAGGAGGGACAGTGCAGCGGCGCCGGAGGCGATGGCGGCGAGCCCGGCGATGGTGAGGCGCGGCGCCCCCAGGCGGTCCACCATGCGGCCGGCGGGCGCGGCGGTCAGCGCGGCGACGAGCGGGCCGACCGAGAGCACGAGCCCCACGAGCGCCGCGTCCAGCCCGAGCCCCCGCGACAGATAGAACGGGCCCACCACCAGCGTCGCCATCATCACCGTAGAGACGAGCGCGCTGGTCGCGAGGCCGGTGCCGAGCACGCGGTTGCGGAGCATCGCCAGCCGGATCAGGGGCGATGCGGCTCTCATCTCGACGAGTACGAAGACGGCGGCTCCGAGCACGGCGCCCGACAGCAGGGCGAAGTTGAGCGGACCGAAGCGGCCTCGTCCCATCGTCATCGCCAGCGCGTAGGCGGCGAGCGTGAGCGCGAGCAGCAGCATGCCGAGGTGGTCGTGGCGTGCCCGATCGGCGCGCGGCGCGGGGCGGTCGGCGGGGAGATGGCGGTGCGCGAGAATGAGGGCGAGGATGCCCAGCGGCACCTTCACCAAGAAGATGGCGCGCCAGCCGAGCCCGGCGATCAGCACGCCGCCCAGCGACGGGCCGAGCGCGGTGCCGATGGCGGACATCGTGCCGAGCAGCCCCATCGCGCTGCCGGTCCTCTCCTTCGACACCGTCTCGCCGACGAAGGCCAGGGTGAGGGCCATCATCACGGCCGCTCCCAGCCCCTGCGCCGCGCGGGCGGCGATGAGCATCCACAGGCCCGGCGCGGCGCCGCACAGCACCGACGCATCCGTGAACAACCCGATGCCGGCCAGCAGCAGGCGGCGGCGTCCGATCGTATCCCCGAGCCGCCCGACGCTGACGATCAGCGTGGTGATGGCGAGCAGGTAGGCGAGGACGATCCACTGGACCTCCTGGAACGACGCCGAGAACGCCTGCGCCAGCGTCGGCAGAGCGACGTTGGCGATGCTGGTGCCCAGCGACGACAGCAGCATCGACAGCGAGAGGCTCGCGAGCGCCCAGCGTACGGAGGCGTTCGCCTTCGCGTCTTCGCGGGGCGCGAGCGCGGGCTTCGGCATCGTGAGGAGCATCGTTCTTCCCTCCGGCAGGCGGTGGATTCAACATACCCCGGGAAGCTCGGGCGAACGCGGACATTGCGGAAGCCGCACGGGTTGCACTTTATTCGTGCGTCTGACGCCATGTCACGATTCAACCGTGAGGGTGATGCGTGCCGGGACCCGACCTCAACCTGCTCGTCACGCTCGACGTGCTGCTCGCGGAGGGGAGCGTCGCGCGCGCGGCACGGCGGCTGGGGCTCAGCCCGTCGGCGATGAGCCGTGCGCTGGCGCGGCTGCGCGAGACGACGGGCGATCCGCTGCTGGTGCGGGCCGGGCGCGGCCTCGTGCCCACGCCCCGGGGGCTGGAGCTGCGCGGGCGCGTGGGCCAGCTCGTGCAGGAGGCCGAAGCCGTTCTGCGCCCCGCGGAGAAGCTGGACCTGTCGAAGCTGGCGCGGACGTTCACGTTGCGGACGAGCGAGGGCTTCGTGGAGAACTTCGGGCCGCAGCTCATCGCGCGCGTCGGCAGGGAGGCGCCCGGCGTGCGGCTGCGCTTCGTGCAGAAGGCGGACAAGGACGGCGCGCCCCTCCGCGAGGGAGCCATCGACCTGGAGACGGGCGTGGTGGAGGACTCGACCGCTCCGGAGCTGCGTGTTCAGGCGCTGTTCAAGGACCGCTTCATCGGCGTGGTGCGGGCAGGGCACCCGCTCAGCGGCGGCGAGGTCACGACCGCTCGTTACACCTCCGGCAAGCACGTCTGCGTGTCGCGGAGGGGCCACAGCCAGGCGCAGGTGGATGGAGCGCTCGCGGAGCTGGGGCTGGAGCGGGAGATCGTTACGACGGTCGGCGGCTTTTCGACCGCGCTGGCGCTGGCACGCGCATCCGACCTGATCGCGAGCGTCCCCGAGCGGCACACAGGCACGCTGCGCGAGGCGATGCACAGCTTTCCCCTGCCGTTCCCCACGCCCGAGATCACCGTATCGTTGCTCTGGCATCCGCGGATGGGGGCCGATCCGGCGCATCGCTGGCTGCGCGACTGCGTCCGCGAGGTGTGCGCGGAGCAATCCCCCACGGGAGTGTAGCGAGATGACCGTGCAACGGAGTGAGCTGAGATGCACCCTCACGGCGCTGCTGGCCGCGTGGGTGGCGATGGTGTTCGGCGCGAGCCTGCTGATCGCGGCGTTCGGGCCCGGCCCGGGTCCGACGACGCTGCAGGAGCTCGCGCGGGCGGTGTGGAAGGGCGCGGACGACATCGGTCCGGCCGTGAAGCTGCTGCTGATCGTGCTCTTTGCCCTGCAGTTGCTCGGCGGCAGGCGGCGGCGCGATCCCCAGCAGACCGAGAGGAGCCTCGTCGACGCCGGCATGCTGGGGGCGTTCGCGATGCTGTACACCGTCGCCCTCATCCCGCGGTCGTACTCGCGCGGGTTCGCGGCCGGGCTCACCGGCACGCGCTTCGACCTCGCCGTCCTGCCCCTCTATCTATGCGCCGGCGCGCTCGGCGGCGTGGTGTTCACCCTGTCGCGCGCGAAGTGCCGCGCGGCCCGTTCGTAGCGGGGCCGCGGGTTCGATCTACTTGCTCGGCGACGCGACGGATGCCTGAAGCGCGGCGGCCAGCCCGGCGTCGCCGCTCAGGATCTGCGCCCAGGGTAGCTCGAGGCCCTTTCGCTTCCCCTTCTTCGTGATCCTCAAGCGGTCCGGCTCCAGCGTGACGACGTAGATCGTGCCGTCCACCTCGATCTCGCGTTTGAGCGGTTTCTCAAGCCTGGTCACCATTTCAGGTTTCTCCGGAATAGAGCGTGGTCACAGCGTGCTTCCGCGGCGGATGCAGGAGCCGCTACTTGCCGATCAGCGCGCCGATGCCCGCGCCGAGCAGTGCCCCCGCGAGCGCCCCGCCCGCCGCGCCGATAAACGTGAACTCGCCAGCACGCGGACTTGGCCGTTCTATGTTGTCCAACGCATAGCCGCCCGCACCGCCAACGACGCCGCCGAGCACGCCCCCGACGATCGCTCCCGCCTTCCAGTAGCTGCCGCGTGCCGGGGCCGGAAGCGTGAGCGCCGCCTCGACGGAGGCGGCCGGTCCCAGCGGGGCGCGTGCTCCAGTGGTTGCAAGTAGACGCGGGTCGTACGCGGCACGCAGTCCACCGGAGTTGGGTGGATCCGTGCGCGTGGTGCCCTGCGCATGAACGGACCGCGCCGCGGCGAGGGTGAGGATGAGCAAGAGCAACGATCGGATCATCATTCCAGCGATGTTAGAGAATGCTTCAGCGGGAAGGCGGACGCGAGTGAGTGGTGCACCATGGTCTACCTGGCCCGCCCGGATGAGGCCCGCGTGACCCGCCGCAGCAGCGCCGCCCGGTCCAACACGCGTCCGCGGGCGATGACGGCGGAGATCGAGCGGGTGTTGCGGATGTCGGCGATGGGATCGCGGTCGAGGAGGACGAGGTCGGCGGCGCGGCCGGGGCGGACGGTGCCGAGCGAGTCGAGCGCGCCCAGGTAGGCTGCGGGCTCGTAGGTGGCCGCGCGGAGCGCCTGCATCGGCGTCAGGCCGGCGCGCACAAGGAGGGCCAGCTCGTCGTGCATGGACAGGCCGGGATAGACGAAGGCGAGCGGCGCGTCAGTCCCCGCCATCAGCCGCACGCCCAGCCGGTGGGCCTCGCCGGTGCGCGCCAGGCTGAAGAACGCCGCGGCGATGCCGCTGTCCGCCGCGGTCGTGCGGTCCAGGCGCCTCCGCCACTCCGCTTGGAGGCGCGGGGGAACCTGTGACAGCGCGGACGGGTGCATGACCGCGGTGTCGGTGCGCGCCAGGTAGGGCTGATAGACGACGAGCGTGGGGGTGAGCCTCGTCCCAGCGCGCGCCATCGCGGAAAGGACGGCGGTGCAGCGTGGCGCATCGTAGCCCGTGCGCATGCGGCGGGCGTGGTCGCGGATCACCGCGAGCTCCTCGGATACCGGCGCGCCG
Organism: Longimicrobium sp.; assembly: GCA_036387335.1. Classification (NCBI taxonomy): domain Bacteria; kingdom Pseudomonadati; phylum Gemmatimonadota; class Longimicrobiia; order Longimicrobiales; family Longimicrobiaceae; genus Longimicrobium; species Longimicrobium sp. The sequence goes on along the minus strand of DASVTZ010000121.1, from coordinate 3,449 downwards.
GCGGGCTTCGTGGCCAGCTCGTGGCGCAGCGTGGCATCGTCGCGGCTGCAGGCGCGCATGAGGTCGTCCTCGTGCTCGATGCTGCGCTGGCCCGCGCGCACCGCTTCCAGCATCGAGACCGGGTACGGCACGTGGCCCGCGATGACGATCCCGCGGCGGCGCGCCTGGTCCGCCGCCCCGAAGTACGCGGCCCGGTTCAGGTTGCTGTAGACCTTGATGAAGTCCGCCCCCGCCTCCGCGAGCGAGTCCACCGCGTGGCGCGCTTCCGCGTCCGTCGCCGCGCGCGCGACCCAGGGCGCGCGGTTGACCGGACCGTCCAGCCGTCCACCGATGACCACGCGCGGCCCCTCGACGCGCCGCGCCTCCACCTCGCCGCGCCAGAAGCGCGCGGTGTCGACGTAGAAGCCCATGTCGCGCGCGCCGGTGACGCCCCACGCCAGCATCAGCGGCGCCGAGAAGTTCGGAAAGTCGTGGGCGAAGGCGTGCACGTGCATGTCCCACAGCCCGGGCATCAGCCACCGCCCGCGCCCGTCGATTCGCCGGGCGCCGCGCGGCACCTCCGTCCGCGCGGCGGGCCCCACCTCCACGACCTTGCCGTCGCGCACGATCACCGTCTGGTGCGCGCGCACCGTGTCGCTCACGCCGTCGATCAGCGCGACGTCGACGATGGCCAGCGCGGGCGTCACTGCCTGCGCGCCGCAGCCCGTCATCGCCCCGGCCGCCAGCAAGGCGCGGAGCGTCTTCTTCAGGCGCGGGGCGAGGTGGATGCGCATGGGTGGGGGGTGGCGAGTGAACTCGCAGCAACAACAGCACAAAGTCCGCCTTCGCGGACTCGCGGGCGAGATCCGGGTCCAGAGCGAATGTACGCGCTGCTCGAAACGCGCAAGTCCGCCTTCACGGGTCCAGATGCCCGAGCCGGCTTCAGCCGTCTTCCCGTGGTTCCAGCCGGGGGATTCATCCAGCGGCGACTACCGCGACGCGCATGCATCGCCATCCCGCACCGAACCCCGCCCACTGAGCCTGCGAAGGCAGGCTTCCCGCGGTTGTTGCAGCGGTTTCAACCGCCGGTACAGCCTATCCTACTGGTACTGGATGTACAGCGGCTTCGGCTCCAGGCGGAGGAGGTCGCGCGGGGACATCAGGGGGTGGCCCTGCTTGGTGTCGTTGTGGTAGAAGAGCTTGAAGCCCGTGTACTGCACCGGCTCCCGCACCACGAACGCCTCGTACGAGTCGCGCTTCAGGGTGGGAGGGCCCCAGCCGTCCATGTGCACCACGAACTGCACCTCCGGGCGCAGTCGGATCGAGGGCGCGTCGGTGAGCATGCGGCGGGTGAAGCGGTGCACCACCAGCACCTTGGGCGGCAGGTTGTGCTTGCGCACCAGGTCGGCCAGGAAGCCTGCCGCGTAGTTCACGTCGGCGGCGCTCATGGTGCCCACGCGCGTGCCGGGGCGGTGCCCGCTCTTCATGTAGAACTCGGGATCGAGCCCCAGGTGCACGTCAGGGTTGCGGAGGATCCACTCGAAGCGCGGCAGCAGGCTGCGGATGTTGTCCGTGCCGATCTGCAGGTCCACGAACAGCACGCCGTTCACCTCGCGCGCCCACTGGTGCACCATCCGCACGGTGGAGTCGCGAACGATGGCGCGGTAGTGCCCAGACGGCCCCGCGTCCGCCTGCGCTACCGACGCGATGAGGTGCAGGCAGGGCTTCACCGGGTGCTCCGGGTCCGCTGCGTTCCAGCGCGCCACCTCGCGCTGCAGCCGCTGGAGCATCTCGGCCTTGGGATACTGCCCGAGCGCGCCCATCCGCCGCGACGCCGGGTTGCCGTAGTAGCACACGATCCGCCTGCCCGGCAGGAGAGCGCCGGGAAGCGCGCGCGGCCCCTCGACCGGCCACCCCATGCGCCGCGCCAGCTCCGGGCTCTCCCCCGTGCGGCGCGCCACCGGCCGCGCCTTGGGTGTCGTGTCGCCCGGCATCGATGCGTGCAGCGGAGCGGCGGTCAGCGCGGCGGCGATGAGCGCCGGCGCGAGCAGTGTGCGCGTGATGATGGTCGGCTTCACGTGGGGGATGTTCTGGGGATGAAATTGGATTCGGACTCCCATCAGGTACAGCGGGCGCCGCTTCGACGCCAGGGTGCGCAGCCGCCACTCGATCGGCACACGTGCGAAACTCGCGCGCCTTTCGGCTCGTTACTTGATGCACGAGCCACAACCGACGGCAGGCGCAATTCCCTCCACCTGTCGCCGATCAACCGTCGAGGGAATGACGAGGAGATCTCCATGTCGAAGCAGAACCCGGCGCCCCGCCCGCCCAACGGGCCGAGCACCACTGGCAACCCCTCCGGGAAAGGCCGGGGGAACAACTGAAGCGGCCGCGCCGAGCCCCCGGGACGTCCCTGGGGGCTCGCTTCCTTTTCCACGCGGCCGATGGGTGGTTCAATCCGCCTCGAAGTCGTAGCTGTCGCTGAAAGTGCCCTTGGTGAGTGTGCCGGTGGTGCCGTCGGGAAGGGTAATTTTGTACTTCTGCCCTGACGAGAACAGCCCCGAGATGTCCTCGAGCACGTAGTCGCCCGCCAGGAGGTTCCGCGTCTCCAGCTTGCCACCCCAGGTCTCGTGGAGCTCACCCAGGTCTTTGCCAAAGAAGCCGGTCTCCTCCAGGTGGAGAGCCCCGTCTTTCGCGACGATGCGGTACCGATCGGCCATGTGGATGCAGGGAAGAGGGTCGGAGTGGACCAACGGGACTGAAGATGGGCGCACGGCGCGGACGATTCAAGAAGGCGATCAGCCGAACAGCGCCACCAGCATCGCGCCGCCGCTGATGAGGAGCGCGCCGGCCAGCCGCATGCGGGCCGCCGCGCGCTCGCGGAGGAGCACGATTCCAAGCACGGTCGCGAACAGGATTCCGGTGGAGGTGATGGCGATGACGTAGCCCGTCTGCGTGGCGCGGAAGGCGAGGTGGAGGCAGACCTGCTGCAGCGCGAAGAAGCACCCCGCGAGCACCACGAACCGCCCCCACGGCGTTCCGGCGACGGGGAGGCCGGTCCCCGCCGGCGCCTTCCACGCCATCCAGGGGAGGAGCGCGGCCAGCACCAGGCCCGTCCCGAGCGCCAGCGTGGCGGCCCACGGGAACGGTCCGACCGCCGCGATCCCGATCTTGTGTACCAGCGTGGCCAGGCTCCACGAGCACGCCGAGGCCACGGCGAACCAGCTCGCCCGCTCGCGCGCCAGCGCCCGCAGCGGCTGGAGCAGCGACGCGCCCGGCGCGAGCCCCACACAGTACACCCCCATCGTCACGAGCACGACGCCGAGCCCCGCCTCGCGCGTGGGCACCTCGTCCAGGAAAACGACGCCGCCCGCCATCACCAGCGGCGGAAGCAGGCCCAGCAGCGGCTGCACTAGCGACAGGTCGCCCGCGCGCAGGGCGAGCGTGAGGAAGATCGTGCCCAGCACCTC
>DASVTZ010000120.1 GCA_036387335.1 Longimicrobium sp. | reverse complement strand
TCCGGACAAGGCGACGGTCACGCCCATCGCGCGGCGGCTGCACGACATGGGCTTCCGCATCGCGGGCACCGAGGGCACCGCGCGCTACCTGCGCAGCCGCGGCGTGCCGTGCGAGCGCGTCTTCAAGGTGAACGAGGCGCGGCCCAACATGGTGGACCACATCATCTCGGGCGACGTGGCGCTCCTCATCAACACGCCGCTCGGCACGCAGAGCCAGTACGACGACTACGCCACGCGCCGCGCGGCGATCCAGTACGGCATCCCGTACATCACCACGATGTCCGCCGCTAACGCCGCCGCCGATGCGATCAGCGCGCTGCGCAGCCGCACGCGGGAGGTGAGGTCGATTCAGGAGCGGACGGAGGGGCTGTAGGGGGAATGGGGAATGGGGAATGGGGAATGGGTGAGGAACGAAACCGGGAGGCCGGTATCGCCGTTCCGACAGTCGGCCAGAGTGAACCGCGAGGGTGCGCGGGTGATGTGTAAATTCGGAATGAGGGAGGAGTTATGCGTGGATGGCTGATGGCGGGCGTTGCGGTGGTGGGGCTCGCTTCGGGGGCGGCGGCGCAGGGGCCGGGCGCGCGGCTGCCCGGGAACTACAACGGGGCGCTGGACGCGGGGGCGATCAAGCTGCGCCTGGCGCTTTCCATCGAGCGCGGGGCGAATGGCGCGTTTAGCGGGGCGCTGACGAGTGTGGACCAGGGCGGCGTCCGGCTGCCGGTTACGGTGCTGCCGCAGGGAGACACTGCGGTTCGGATAGAGGCGTCGGGGGCGGTGTTCCAGGCGCGGATCTCGGCCAACCGGGACTCGCTGGCGGGGACGTGGGAGCAGGGTGGCGCGAAGCTGCCGCTCACGCTGGTGCGCGGGGCGGCGCTGGCCGCACCGGTGCGCCCGCAGGAGCCGAAGCGCCCCTTTCCGTACCGCGAGGAGGAGGTCTCCTTCGCGTCCGTGCCCGGGGTGCGGATCGCGGGGACGCTGACGCTTCCGCAGGGGCGCGGGCCGTTTCCGTCCGCGGTGCTCATCACCGGCTCCGGGCAGCAGGACCGCGACGAGTCGCTGATGGGCCACAAGCCCTTCTTGGTGCTCGCCGACTACCTGACGCGCCGCGGGATCGCCGTGCTGCGCATGGACGACCGCGGCGAGGGCCGCTCCACCGGCGACTTCGGCGCCGCCACCTCGGCGGACTTCGCGAACGACGTAGAGGCGGCGGTCCGCTTCCTGGCCGCGCGATCCGACGTGGCGCGCAACAAGATCGGCCTCATCGGACACAGCGAGGGCGGGGTCATCGCGCCGATGGTGGCGACGCGCTCGCGCGGGGTGGCGTACGTGGTTATGCTCGCCGGCACGGGCATCCCCGGCGATTCGCTCCTGCGGCTGCAGGGCGCGGCGGTGCTGCGCTCTTCCGGCGCATCGGAGGAGATGGTGCGGCGCCAGGGCGAGGTGCAGGGCCGCATCTTCGCCGCCGCGCGCGCGGGGCGTGACAGCGCGGATGCCGCGCGCCGCATCCGCGCCGTCCTGACCCCGCAGGAGCGCGCCGCCGGCGCCTCATCGCCGGATTCGATTCCGGCGCCGATGCGGCCGCTTGTCGGCCCCTGGTTCCGCTACTTTCTGGGCTACGACCCGCGCCCCGCGCTGCGCCGTCTTACCGTGCCCACGCTGGCGTTGAACGGCTCGCTGGACGTGCAGGTGCCCGCCAAGGAGAACCTCGCCGCGATCGACTCCGCGCTGCGCGCGGCCGGGAACCGCGACTACCGGGTGCAGGAGCTTCCGGGGCTCAACCACCTTTTCCAGACCGCCCGCACCGGCTCCCCCGGCGAGTACGCGACCATCGAAGAGACGATGTCGCCCGCCGCGCTGGAGGCGGTGGCGAGCTGGATCGTGCAGCGGTTCGTGCGGTAGCCGCGGCGGCACGATGCAAAAAGAGGCACGGGGAGCATGCTCTCCGTGCCTCCTTTTGTGCACTTCGTCCGCGGCTAGGGCGTCTGTTCCAGGCCCAGCAGGCGGCGCACTTCGGTGACGACGCGGCGCGGCTCCACGGGCTTGGTGAGGAAGAGGTTGAAGCCGATCTGCTCGGCCCGCGCCCGGTCCGATTCCAGTGCGTGCGCGGTGACGGCGATCACCGGGATGCTGGCGGTGTCGGGATCGGCCTTGAGGGTGCGCGTCGTTTCCCAGCCGTCCATCACGGGGATGGAGATGTCCATCAGGATCAGGTCCGGGCGGTCGTCGCGCACGAGCCGGAGCGCCTCGTGCCCATCGGTCGCCTCCACCACGCGGAAGCCGAAGTGCGCCAGCATCGTGCGGTAGACGACCCGGTTGTCCTCGTTGTCTTCCACCAGCAGGATCGTGTGGCCGGACATTCGCGGGCCTGGTGAGATGCGGTGGTTGCGGCAGTTCCAGCGGGAGCCGTAATCTGATTTCGCGGCTTCACCGTGTCAAACGAATCCTCGCACACAACCACGGAGATTGATGATGTGTGACGAACTCGACGCCATCATCGAGCGCGAGGGAGAGTGGTTCATCGCCTCCGCGCCCGCGACGCCGGGTGCGAACGGGCAGGGGCGGACCGAGGAGGAGGCGATGCAGAGCCTGCGCGCGGCGGTCGATCTCATCCTCGAGGATCGGGCGGCGGATCTGGAGATTGAGCGCGCGCGAGCCAGCGCTCCAAGAGCGTGAACGTCTCGTCCGCGGCGTCGACAATGCGCCGGATGCTCTCCGGATGGGCTTCTGCGTACGCGCTGATGGCGGCGGAGAACGACTTCCACATCTCGCCGGTCTCGTCGCCGTAGCCGGCGAAGAAGGCACCGCCCGACTCCGGGCCGATGCCACGCGCGGCGAGGTGGCGGCTGATGACGCGCCCGCCGAGCGTGGCTCCCTCCAGCACGTACATGCACCCGAGGGCCGCCGCCGCGCCCTCCACCTCCGGCACCGCGTCGGCCAGCGGAAGGCGCGCCGGGTCGGTGCCGAGGGTGCGCAGGTCGTGCTCCAGGCGCGGCAGCTTGCGGCGCTCCGCCGGGTCCAGCCCCAGATCACGCAGCTCAGCGACGGCGGCGAGGCGCGGCTCCAGCGCGGCGTGGAAGCCCCAGAAGCCAGCCAGAATCGCCCGGTAGCGCGCCGCGTGCAGCGACGGGTCGAGGAGCGGAAGCGCTTCCTCGGCGCGGTCGTGCGCCGCGCGGGTGCGATCCCGCAGCAGGTCCAGAATGGCGGGGCGGGTGGCTGCTTCCAAGTACTGACCGGAGTTCGTTGTTCGACCAGGCTTCTAATGATTGGCCTCACGCAAAGACGCAAAGACACGAAGAGAACTTCGCGTGCTCTTCTTTGCGTCTTCGCGTCTCCGCGTGAGACATGCCGTTGTTAGTGGCAGCTCGCACTACCCTCGTCCATGGGCGCGCCGCTCGTGGGGATGAAGCGCCAGCGATAGCTGCTCTCCGCCAGCTCGAAGCGGATGATGCCGATGGCCGTGTTCTGCCGGAACTGGCTGTTGGCGGCAACGCTGGCGATGTCGTACAGGCTGCGCCCGCCGGTGCCCACGACGAACGACCGGATTCCTCGCGCCGCGTCCGCACGCCCGTCCGGCGTCATGGGGGCGAAGCGCTCGTAGATGTGGTCGTGGCCGGTGAGCACCACATCGGCGCCCGCTTCGTAGAGCGCGTCCCAGAAGGGCTGCATCGCCTCGTTGTTGCCGTGCGGGCCCGAGCTGAAGCGCGGCTTGTGCCAGTACGCAAGGGTGCAGCGCGCCGGGTGCGCCGCCAGGTCCGCGCGCAGCCACTGGATCTGCGGCGAGTCCGGCGTGCGCGGCACCTCGCTGTTGAGCACCACGACGTGCCATGCGCCGAGCTCGTAGCTGTACCACCCCTCGCCGGGATTCCCCGCCGCCGCGCCGAAGTAGGCGTAGTAGGGCGCCGCGTTGGGCGTGGCGTACTCGTGGTTGCCAGGGGTAGGGCGGGTACGCGCCTTGTGCCGGCCCCAGCTCGGATCGTAGCAGCGGGCGTACTCCTCCTCCGTCCCGCGCTCGTACGCGTTGTCGCCCAGCACCGCCACGGTCCCCGGCAGCGTGTCGAGGAGCGCGGCGGTGGCCTCGTCCCCCTGCCGCGGGCACTCCGCGATGTCGCCCGCAGCCAGCAGCAGGGCCGCTCGCGGCACCACCGCCGCGGGCTCGCGCGAGCAGGCGGCGAGGACAAGGGCGGCGGCGAGGAGATGGATCGTCTTCATCGGGTGGCTCCGTTGAGCGGATGGAGGGGCTGATCCCGTTCCGCACACCGCGTGCGCGCGGCGGGCACTTGCGCGCGGCGGGGGGTGCTGGGATCTTAGCAGGCCGGAAACGGCTCCTCATCCACTCCACGCGAGGTTGGCTCCCCTGGCTACGGCACAGATGGAGGTCGAAGCGCTCCTGGGCGACACCGCCCGCCTGCGGGCGCAGGTCCAGCGACGCATCGTGGGCCAGGAGACGGTGCTGGACGAGGTGCTCGTGTGCCTGCTCGCCGGCGGCCACGCGCTCCTGGTGGGCGTCCCCGGCCTCGCCAAGACGCTCCTGGTGCGCACGCTCTCCGAGGCGCTGGAGCTGGAGTTCCGGCGCGTGCAGTTCACGCCCGACCTCATGCCCGGCGACATCACGGGCACCGAGGTGATCGAGGAGGACCGCACTACGGGGCGGCGGGCGGCGCGCTTCATCCGCGGACCCGTATTCACGCAGGTGCTGCTGGCCGACGAAATCAACCGCACCCCGCCCAAGACGCAGGCCGCGCTCCTGGAGGCGATGCAGGAGGGCCGTGTGACGGTGGGCGGAGAGGACATGATTCTGCCGCGCCCCTTCTTCGTGCTCGCCACGCAGAACCCGCTGGAGCAGGAGGGCACCTATCCGCTCCCCGAAGCGCAGCTCGACCGCTTCATGCTGGACATCCGCCTGGACTACCCGTCGGAGGACGAGGAGGTGCAGATCCTCCGCGCCACCACCGGCGTCGCGGACCCGGCGATCGAGCCGGTGCTGGACGCCGAGCGGGTGCTGACGCTGCAGCGGTGGACGCGCGAGGTGCCGGTGGCGGACAACGTCTTCCGCTACGCCGCCTCCCTGGTGCGCGCCACCCGCCCCGGCGGCGGTGACGACGAGGTGAGGAAGTGGGTGCGCTGGGGCGCAGGCCCGCGCGCCGGCCAGGCGCTGATCCTTGGCGCCAAGGCGCGCGCCCTCCTCGCTGGCCGCTTCCACGCCACCCTTGACGACGTGCGTCGCGTGGCGCTTCCGGTGCTCCGCCATCGCGTGCTCGTCAACTTCCACGCGGAGGCCGAGGGCGTGACCCCCGACGCCGTCGTCGCGCGCCTGCTGGAGACGGTGGCGGCGCCGAAGAGCGGGTTGTAGGAGGCCCCCTCCCCCCGGCCCCCTCCCCCGCCTGCGGGGGCGCAGGGCGGGTGAGGGGGAGAACCGCGGGTCCGGATGCAGGTCTCCCGTAGGAGCGCGATTCGTCGCGCCCGTGTTATCGGCCGCGCCGACACCCGCCAGACACACCGAAACCCGTAGGGGCGGCCCCGCGTGGCCGCCCGTGCCCGACGCAGCACCGCACCAGGTAAGACGTGCCATGCCCGCATCCGCGACGACCGGCTCCTTTCTCCCCCCGCGGCTCCTGGAGCGGCTGGGCGGGCTGGAGATCGTGGCGAAGACGGTGGTGCGCGGTTTCCTGGCGGGGTCGCACCGGTCGCCGCGGCACGGTGCGGGAGAGGACTTCGCCAAGCACCGCGACTACCAGCAGGGGGACGACACACGCTACCTGGACTGGAAGCTCTTCGCGCGCACCGACCGGCTGCACGTGCGCGAGTACGAGGAGCGCTCCAACCTCTCCGCCTTCCTGGTGCTCGACGCCTCGCTCTCGATGGACTTCGCGGACGGCGACGATCCCTCCAAGATGCGCTACGCCTGCTACGTCGCCGCCGCGCTCGCGCACCTGATGCTCGGATCGGGCGACGCGGTGGGGCTGGCCGCGTTCGGCGCGCAGCCGCAGCTCCTCAGCCCGCCCCGCGCGCGCCGCGGCCAGCTCCACGACCTCCTTCTCCAGATGGAGCGGCTGCGCCCCGCCGGAAGCGGGAGCGCGGCCGATGCGCTGGACCGCGTGAGCGGCGCCCTGCCTCGCGGCGGCCGCGTCGTGCTCGTCTCCGATCTGCTGGAGGATGACGACGGCGACGCCCTAGTCGCCTCCGCCGGACGGCTGCGCGCGCGGGGGGACGAAGTGATCGTGATGCGCGTCCTCACGCCCGTGGAGGCCGGGGAGCGCGGGGGCGGCCCTGGGCTCTTCTTCGACCCTGAGCACCCGGCGCGCGAGATCCCTGCCGTTCCCGAGACGGATGCGGGGTACGCGCGGCGCGTGGCCGAGTACTACGCCCGCATCGCGGACCGGCTCCGCGAGCGAGGCGTCGAATACGTCGCGCTGACCACCGCCCAGCCGGTGGAATCGGCGCTCGCGGCGTGGGCGACCGCGCGGCGAGGGTAGCCGGATGCTGACGCTCGGCGCGCCGCTCTTCCTTCTGGCCGGTGCCCTCGCGGCGCTGGTTCCGCTGGCGCTGCACCTCATCCGCAGGCGCCCGCCGACGCGCTCGCCGCTCCCAACCGCGCGCTTCCTGACCGAGGACGCGCGCAGCTCCATCCGCGTGAGCCGCCCCACGGACCGCCTCCTGATGGCGCTTCGCATGCTCCTCCTCCTGCTCGCGGGCGCGGCGTTCGCGCGGCCGTCGTGGGTCCCGGCTCCGCGAGGAACGCGCGAAGTCGTGCTCCTCGACCGCAGCGCCGCCATGCGCGGTTCCAATGCATGGCGCCGGGCCGTGGAAGAGGCGCGCCGCACCCTCCTCGCGTCGGACGGAACCGCCCGCGGCGACCTCGTGCTCTTCGACACCTCCGCCGTCCACGTCCCGCAGCGCCGGCTCACCGCGAGCACATTTGACTCGCTCGCCGCCGTCGGGCCATCCGCGCACCGGGCCAGCTACGCCGCGGCCCTGCGAGCTATCGACCCCGCCGCCCGCACCCTGCGCGGCGCCGATTCGGTCCGCGTCACGATGCTCTCCGCCCTGCGCTGGGGCGGATGGCGGCCGGGGATGGCCGCGCTTCGGCAAGCCGCCTGGCCCGGCGCGATCCGCCTTCAGGACCTGACCTCGCCGACCCCGCCCAACGCCGCCGCGTCGCGCGAGCCGGAGCCGCGCCGCAACGCCGTGGTGATCGCGTCAGGCGGCGCGGGCCGCTTCGTCGTCCCCGCGCTCGAGGCGACCGGCTGGACCACGCGCGCTGTCGACCGGCTCTCCGCACTCCCATCCGATGCGCGCCTGATCGTCGCCATCCGCCCCGCTGGCGACCTGCGCGCGATCGCCGAGGCAGGCGCGACGGTGGTCGTCGATGCGGGCGGCGCCGGTTCGCCCATGCCCGGTTGGCTCCCGGCCCAAAGCTCCGCGCCAGCCCTCCGGAGCGACGCGGGCGACCTCTGGTTCGCCCCCGACCTGCGGCTCCCTGGCGCCACCGCCCGCGCAGACATCCGCCCGAAGCGTGGCGCGACGGTCCTGGCAGCGTGGGATGACGGGCGCCCCGCGGTCGTCGCCGCGCGCCTGGGGAAGGGGTGCATCGTCTACGCGGGCACAGGCCTCGAGGACGGCGCCCTCCCGCTCTCCCCCGCCTTCCCGCGCGCGTTGGAGCGCATGGCACGCGCCTGCGACCGCGAACCCACGGGCGATGCGATGCTGCCGCTAGACGCCGGCGCGCGCGCCATCCTCGCGGGACGCGGAGCCGCCGTGATCAATGCGGCGGCCAGCGGAGGCGCCGGAAGCGTGGCGCTCGGTCGCTGGCTGATGGCGGCGGCGCTCCTGGTTGCGCTCGCCGAAACCTTTTTCGCGTACTGGCGCAGGGGTGCGGCATGAGAAAGGGGCCGAACGTGCGCCACACGCGCCTTCCAGGAGCGAATGAATTCGCCGCTGGAACCACGCAAAGTCCGCCTTCGCGGACTGGCTGCTGCGTACGAGCCCACTTCAGTGGGCTTCGCGTAGTTCCAGCCGGGGGATTCACCCCCCGGCGGTGCGGCACCAATCCCGACCGCCCGGAGCCTGCGAAGGCAGGCTTCCCGCGGTTGTTGCAGCGGTTTCAACCGCCGGCTCCATGAGCACCCGCCTCCTCCCCCCCATCCCCCTCCCATCCGCGGAGCGCCTCCTCGCCCGCGTGCGCGTCGCGTGGCGGCGGTCGGTGCTGCTGCGCGTTCTCGTGCTGGCGCCGACGCTGTTCGCGACGGTGGCGGTGCTGCTCGTCGCAGTTGATTTGGCAATGCCGCTGCGGGCCGCCACGCGCGAGCTGCTGCGATGGCTCCCGCTCGCGCTCGCGGCGGGGGCGCTCGGGTGGGCGGGGTGGCGCGTGGCGCGTCCTCCTACCACGGCGCGGCTCGCGCTGCTGGCGGAGGAGCGCGTCCCCTTCCTCGGAAACCGCCTGGCCACGGCGCTGGAGATGGAGGGCGCTCCCGCCGGCCCCGTGCGTCGCGCATTCCTGGAGGACGCGGAGCGGCACCTCGCCGCCGCCGACCTGCGCGGCGTGGCCCCGGCCCGCGTGCGGGTGCCCGCGATCGTGCTCGGGACGTCGCTGGCACTCGCGGGGTTGTTCGCGCTGCTGCTGCCAAGCGCCGCCGCGGAGGCGTGGGAGCGCTGGACCCGCCCGCGCGACGCCTACGAGACGCGCTGGCGCGAGGTGCGCGCGCAGGCGATGCCACGCTCCGCACCGGCGCCGATCCCCCCGTTCGACGAGCTTCGCTGGCGCATCGAGCCGCCCGCGTACGCCAACCTCCCCGCCACCACCAGCCGCGGCGATGACCTGTTGGGTGCGCTCCCCGGGAGCCGCATCCGCCTCTGGAGCCGCTTCCCGGAGCAGTGGAGCGGCGTCGCTGCGTCGCGGATCAGCGGTGGAGCGCTCCCGGTGAGGCGCCGCGGGGGCGAGTGGATCGTGGAGTGGACGCAGACCCCGGCAGAGCGCGGCGTGTCGCTTGAGGCGCGCGCCAATGGCGAAGTGGTCGCCCGGCGCGTGCTTCCCGTCACCGTGCTGCCGGACAACGCGCCGGATGTCGCGCTGACGCAGCCGGAGACGGACCTGGTGCTCGCCTCGGGCACCGGGCGCGTCGCGGTCCGGGCGACGGCGGCGGACGACTACGGCGTCGGCGACTTCATCCTCACCTGGAGCCGCACCCGCGGGAGCGGCGAGAGCTTCGAGTACGTGGACGGCCAGTGGACGTTCGCGCGCGTGTCGCGCGCGGGGAAGACGGCGGCGGGCTTGCTCGACCTGGATCTCGCCGCTCTCCAACTCCAGCCCGGCGACGTCATCCACATCCGAGCCGTCGCGCGCGACCGCAACACCGTCACCGGCCCCGGCGAGAGCGTGTCGCGGACGCGCGTGATCCGCGTCGCGCGTCCCGAGGAGATGGACGAGGTCAACACCGACGTCGGCTTCCCGACCGAGCTTCCCGAGAACCCGCTTCTCAGCCAGCGGATGCTGATCCTGCGCACGGAGCGGCTGCGCGCGCGGATGCGGGCGATCTCCGCGGGCGAGCTGCGCGAACAGAGCGCGGACATCGGACACGAGCAGAGCCGGCTGCGCGAGCGCGTGGGCGAACAGGTCTTCACCCGCGCCACGGGCGGCACCCAGGATCCGTTCGCGGACCTCAGCTTCACCGAGACGGCGGGCGCCGGCCACTCGCACGAGGCGGAGACGCCAGCCGCGGTCCCGCCGCCGTCGCGCGAGGCGCAGGTGCTGGAGGAAGCCGACGAGGCCACGGGGAAAGGCACGGAGGACGAGATTACGCACAAGCACGACGCCGATCCCATCCTGGAAGTGAACCGCACCCTGTCGCGCATCTACGATCTGATGTGGGCCTCCGAGCGCGCCCTGAACCAGTCCGATCCGGCGGGGTCGCTCCCGCACCAGTACGCCGCGCTGGAGCTGATCCAGGAGATGAGGAAGACGGACCGCCTCCTCCCCCGCGGCAACGTCCGCGTCGATCCGGTCGACATCGCCGCCGCTCGCGGGGAGGGGAAGCTGGACGAGGCGGCGCCAACCGGCCGCGCGGCAGGGGCCACGCTCCCCACCCTCGCTCCCCTGCTGGCGGAGCTGGACCGCGCCGCTGGCGACCTCGGCAGCAAGCCTGCGCGTGTGGCGTCATTGGAGCTGTCGGCGCTGGCCGGTCGCCTTCTGGCCGCTCCGAATGTGGACCGGCAGGGCGCGGCGCTGGTGTCGCAGGCTGCCGGAGAGGCGGCGGCCGGGCGCGCCGACGCCGCACGCGCCCTCCTGCGCCGCGCCCGCGGACGCCTCGCGCCGGAAGGCGGGGCGCGCACCCGCGTCGTACCCGCCACCGCGGACCCGGCAGCCGCGGAGTACTTCCGCCGCCTGGGGAGGACCCCGTGAAGCGCCTCCGCGCCGCGTTCGCCGCGTGCCTCCTGGCGCTCGCCGCCGCGTCGGCGCGTCCGGAGCCGTTCGTTTGGGCCACCCTGCGCTACGAGTCCGGCGACTGGGACTCCGCGCCCCTCGTCCCGACGAACCTCCTGCACTCGGTGGCGCAGTACACCTCCATCCCCGTCGCCGCGCAGGGGACGGCGGTGGACCTGGGGAGCCCGGAGCTCTTTCGCTTCCCCTTCGTGTACATGACGGGGCACCTCCCGGTGCGCTTCAGCCGCCAGGAGAGCGCCAACCTGAAGGCGTTCGTGGAGCGCGGCGGCTTCCTCTTCATCGACGACCACAACCACGACGTGGACGGCGCCTTCCACAAGACCGCGGTGGCGGAACTGGCGCGCATCTTTGGACCCCGTGCGCTGCGCCCCATCCCGAACGACCACGAACTCTACCGCGCCTTCTTCACCTTCCCCAAAGGCCCGCCCACCACCAGCCACGAGCTGAACGGTTGGGGCGACAACCTGGTCCACGAGCAGCTCCTGGGGATCGAGGTGAACGGCCGCCTCGGCATCCTCTACTCGAACAAGGACTACTCCTCGGAGTGGAGCTACCACGCGCGCAACAAGCGCTTCCAGGCACTGGACAACACGCGTTTCGGGGTCAACATCGTGGTGTACGCGCTGACGCGATGAAGATCGCCGCCATCCTGCGCGCACTGGTCCTCGCCATCCTCGCCGCCGCGCTCCTGCACCCGGCCGTCTGGCACGACGCCCCCGCATCCGCCCGCCCCCTGCGCATAGGCGACCGCACGGGAGCGGACGAGATCGCCCGCGCCGCCGTCGCCGCGGACGCCCCGCCGCTGCTCGTGCGCGAGTCCGTGCGCCCTCCATCCGCCGCCGAGCTGGACGCCCTCGCCGCCGCCGCTGAGCGCACGCCGCTCCTGGCCGCACTGCCGGACGATGCACCCACCGTCGCCGCCGATGCGCCGGTGAACCCGCGTGCTGGCCGTGCCGCCGCCATCCCCTTCCGCATCCGCGCCGCGCCGCGCGCCGAGGTGACGGTGCGCCTCTCCGATGCCGGAGGCGCGCTGGACAGCGTGCGCCTGCGCACCGACGACGGCGGGCGGGGCGGCGGCGCCTTTCGCGTGCGTCCTGCGCGCGCTGGGTGGCGTGAGTGGACCGTGGAAGCCGCGGACCGCCGCACCTCCATCGGCGCCTGGGTCGACACCGCCGGTGCGCCGCGCATCCTGGTCCGAGCGGGCCTTCCGGGATGGGAGGCGCGCTTCGTCGTGCGCGCGCTGGAGGAGTCGGGCGCCCGCGTGGACGTGCGCTTCGATCTCGGCCGGGGCATCGCGGTGGGGCAGGGAGGCGGAGACGCGATTTACTCCGCGCGCCTCGCGGCCACCGACGCAGTGCTGGTTCTCGACGGCGCTCCAATGTCGGTCGGCGAAGCGGCTCTGCTCGCGAGCTACGCCTCACGCGGTGGCGGCGTCCTCCTAGCCGGCGACCGCGCCGGCGCCGCGGCGTTCGGAACTGTGCGCAGTGGAAGCACCGTCGCGCCTGTTGACGCATCCACCATCCGCTGGACGGCCCCTGCCGAGCTCGCCTCGCTCCCCACCGACCGCATCCGCGTGACCGCCGCCGCCTTTGCGGGCACGGGCGCCGCGTCAGTGCTCGCCGCATCCACGTCGCAGGGCGGCCTGCTTGCGCTGCGCCCGTTCGGACGCGGGCGCGCCGCCTCGCTCGCCATCACCGACACGTGGCGCTGGCGGATGGAGGGCGGCCGCATGGATGAGCACCGAGAGTTCTGGCGCGGCCTCATAGACTGGCTCGCCTCCGCCCCGCGCGACCCCATCACCATCCGCCCCGCCGAAAGCGTCGGCGCGGCGGGCGTGCGCCAGGAGGTCGCCGTCTTCGCATCCGAGGGCGCCACCGTCCCATCTGCGCTACTTATAGCTGCCCCCGGTGCTCCCGCCGACACCCTGCGGCTCGCTGCATACCCCACGCGTCCCGGCGTCCTGCGCGCCTCCTTCGTCCCCGTCGCGGACGGCGTCTACACGCTCACCGTCCCGGGGACCAGCGCCCACGCCGGCTTCCGTGCCCGCCGCAACGCCGAGCCGGATGCGGGTTGGGCGCGCCTCTCCCTCATTGCCCACGCTTCCGGCGGCGAGGCGCTTCCACGGGCCGAGCTTGCCCGAGCCGTGGCCGCACGCACAGTAGGTACGGATGCCCCGCGCCCGCCGCCGGCCTGGATTCTCCTACTGGCGCTCGTTATCGCGGCCGGTGCGGAATGGACGATCCGGCGCCTTTCCAGCCGTGCCTGATCCCAACGAAACTGCGCAGGCGGAGTTTGTGCTCATGCGTTCAATTCGGCGCGGCGGAAGCCACGGGCGGCCACATGGGGCCGCCCCTACAGGATTGGATTGTTGCGCCAGACAGCGGCGGCAGGCGAAAAATATACGTAATAAATCACGCTGAAGGATCACAAGTCACATCAATACGCCCCCTCTCTCGATAACAGAGGGCGGAGCCCTCTCCTGTTATCGGGAGAGGGGGCAGCGAGGAACGAGCGGGGGTGAGGGCCCCCCGCGCCACCGCCACCCCATTACCGTGCCCAAGATCAGCGCGTTCGTCAGCCACGAAGACACGCCGCGCCACGACACGGGCTGGAACCACCCCGACCACCAGGGGCGGATTCCCGCCATCGCGCGCGCCGTCTACAAGGACATGCTGACGCTCTTCGACCCGCTCCTCGAGCTCTCCGCCACGCCCGCGACGGACGAGGACCTCCTCCTCGTCCACACGCGCGGGCACGTGGCGCGCGTGCGGGAAGCAGCGGCGCGGGCGGGGAGCGAGGTGGCTGAGATTGATGGCGTGCGCCTCTCGGGGGCCAGCGACGAGGCGGCGCGGGCATCGGTCGGCGGCGCGCTGACCGCGGTCGAGGCCGTGCTCGCGGGCGACGTGCGCAACGCCTTCGTTCTGGCGCGGCCTCCGGGGCGCGATGCGCTGGCGGATTCGGCGTCGGGATTCTCGCTCTTCAACACCGTCGCCATCGCAGCGCGGCATCTGCACGAGCGACACGGGGTCGACCGGGTGCTGGTGGTGAGCTGGGGATCGCGCCCCGCCACCCACCTGCGCCAGGCGCTCGCAGACGCACCGTGGGCGCGCATGGTCGACATCCACGCGCATCCGCAGTCCTTCCCCGCGCCTGAACCCGATCCGCCGCCGCCGATGCCCGGCGACGTCGCATTGCCGCCCGGGAGCGACGGTGCGGTGTTCGCCCGTGCGCTCGGTGACGCGTTGGATGCGCTCGGATCGGACGCCCCGGAGTTCGTCCTTCTCTCCGCCGGCTTCGACATCCTGGCCGGCGACCCGCTCGGCTCCCTGGCAGTCGATCCGCGCGAGGTCCACGAAGTCACCCGCGTGCTCCGCGAATGGGCGGACGCGCATGCCGGGGGCCGCCTGGTGTCGGTGCTGGAGGGTGGCTACGACGCGGCGAACACCGCGCGCGCGGCGGTGCAGCATCTGCGCGCGCTGATCGGACTCCCGCCGGCCTGACCCGGGGCAGGGCAGGGGAGGGCAGACACGCAGGTCTGCCCCTACGGGTTCGGGGTGCGGGCGGCGGGCGGCGGTGCGGCGTCGGGCACGGGCGCGATGAATCGCGCCCCTACGGCGGCATCGCGGTTCCGCCCCCTCTCTCGATAACGGCGAGGGCGCAGCCCTCTCCTGTTATCGGGAGAGGGGGCAGCGAGGAACGAGCGGGGGTGAGGGCCCCCCCGCCCGCTGGCGACCCGCCGTCCGCGCCCCTATACTCCACCCCCATGTCGTCGCCGTCTCCAAACGCGCCCGGCCCGCGCCGCGACCGCGTACCCTCCATGCTGGACCTGGTGCGCCTGAGCCGCGAGGTGGTATTCCCGCCCGGCGGCGAGGCGCTGTACCGCAAGATCGCGAGCCTCACCGAGATGCACGCCGGCATGGAGGTGCTGGACGCCGCCTGCGGGCGCGGCGTCTCCACCCGCTTCCTGGCGGAGTCGTTCGGGGTGCACGGCGTGGGGGTGGACAGCGATCCAGAGCTGGTGGCCGAGGCCGAGCGGCGCGCGCGCGAGGCGGCGGCGGCGGGGCTCGCGTACGAGGCGGGGGCGCTGGACGACCTGCCGTACAAGGACGGGATCTTCGACGTCGCCATCGGCGAGCTGGGGCTGGCGGCGCTGGCCGACCCGCGCCGCGCCGTGGCCGAGCTGGCCCGCGTCACCAAGCCGTTCGGGCAGGTCGTGCTGGTGCAGCTCATCTGGACCGGGAACGTGGACCCCGGCCGGCGCGAGATCCTGGTGCGGCACCTGGGCGCCCGGCCGCTCATCCTGGTGGAGTGGAAGCAGCTGCTGCGCGACGCGGGCGTGGTGGACCTGGTGGTGGAGGACTGGTCCGACGCGCCCTCGCCCTTTCGGCCGTCGGCGGGGGGACCGTTCCCGGACTTCACCGAGATCTTCACCTTCCGCGAGAAGATCGGGATCTTTTTGCGCGCGCTGCGCAGGTGGGGGTGGCGCGGGGTTCGCGGCGCCGTCGTGCGCGAGCGGGAGATCCACCAGCTCCTCACCCGCGAGCGGGTGCTGGGGCTCACCATGATCAAGGGAACGCGCTGGTCGCCCGACGCGATCGGGCACTCCTGACGCACAACGAAACGCAACCATGGCCGTCACCGAACAGACCGTCGCCCTCACCGCCGAGACCGTCGCGCGCATCCAGCAGGAGCTCCGCGCGCGCGGGCTGGACGGATGGCTCCTGTACGACTTCCGCGGCATGAACCCCGTCGCGGGCACCCTGCTGGGGCTGCCGGCGCTGACGCGGCGCTACTTCGTGCTGGTGCGCGCGGAGGGGGCGCCGGTCGCGCTCACCCACCGCATCGAGCAGCAGCCGTGGACGACGTGGCACGGCGAGAAGCGCGTGTACTCGTCGTGGCGCGAGATGGAGGCCGAGCTGGCGTCGATCCTGGGCGGCATCCGCCGGCTGGCGATGGAGTACACGCCCGGCGACGCCGTCCCCGTGGTGGACCGTGTGCCGGCGGGGATCGTGGAGCTGGTGCGCGCCGCCGGGGTGGAGCCGGAGGGGTCGGGCGACCTGATCTCCTTCTTCACCGCGCGCTGGGGCGACGAGGGGGAAGCGAGCCACCGCCGCGCCTCCGCCGTCGTGCGCGACACGGCGCACACCGCCTTCGAGCGCATCGCCGCGTCGGTCCGGGCGGGGGAGCGGACGACGGAGTGGGACGTCCGCCACTGGATCCAGGAGGAGTTCGTGCGCCGCGGGATCAACGTGGGCGGCGACGGCATCGTGGCGGTGAACGCCAACGCGGCCAACGCGCACTACGCCCCCTCCGCCGAGCAGCACGCCGAGATCCGCGCCGGCGACCTGGTGCTCATCGACCTCTGGGGGAAGGAGAACGGCGGCGCCATCTACGCCGACCAGACGTGGATGGCATACGTGGGCGACACCATCCCCGAGCGGCTGGAGCGGATGTTCGGGACGCTGGTGGATGCACGCGAGGCGGCGTGCCAGATGGTGATCGACCGCTTCGCCGCGGGCAACCCGGTGTCGGGCTACGAGGTGGACGATGTGGCGCGCGGCATCATCGAGGCGCGCGGCTTCGGCGAGCAGATCATCCACCGCACGGGGCACTCCATCGACCGGGAGCTGCACGGCTCCGGCCCCAACATCGACAACATGGAGACGCGCGACACCCGCACGCTCATCCCGGGCGTCGGCTTCTCCGTGGAGCCGGGGATCTACTTCCCGGGCGACGTGGGCTTCCGCTCAGAGGTGAACATGTTCATCGGCGCGGCGGGCCCCGAGGTGACGACCGACCGGCCGCAGCGGAGGCTCTACGCGCTCCTCACCGACGATCCGTTCGCGGGATGAGCGACGCCGCGGTGGTGCCGATCGAAGCGCCGCGCCCCGTGCGCGGGCTCTCGCTGCTCGGCGTGATCCCGCTGGATGGCGGCGCGCTGCCGGAATGGGAGCCTGCGGAGCCGCGGCTGGCGGTGCGGCTCGTCGGCTACCAGGACGTGGCCGCCATCGTGTGCACGGCCCCCCCCGCTGGCGGCGACGCGGACCCGCTGCACGTGACGGCGCGCCACTGGGAGGTGCACCGCGCGCTGCTGCACGGCGACGTCGTCCCCGCGCCGCCGGGCGTCGTGTTCACCGGCGACGACGAGGTGATCGGCTTCCTCACCGAGTCGTACGCCACGCTGCGGGGCGCGCTGGCCCGGGTGGCGGGGCGCTGGGAGTTCCGCCTGCACGTGGACGTGGTGGACGCGGCCTTTCCGCACGTCAAGGCGCTGGACCTGGCGACGCACATCTACGCCGACCTGCGCCGTCTGGCGGGCGCCGCCATCCCAACGCCATCGGAGGAGACGCGCATCCTGAGCGCCGCCTTCCTGGTGCAGCGCTCCGCCTCCGCCGCCTTTCGCGACCACGTGGAGCACCTGTCGCAGCTCAACTCCGCGCTGGAGCTGGACCTGACGGGCCCCTGGCCGGCGTACGATTTCGTGCAGATGCACGGATAGAGATCAAGGCCTTGTAGGGGCGGCCCCATGTGGCCGCCCGTGCTTTCCACGGGACCGAACAACGCCTAACGCGATGAAGCTCGACTTCCAGATTTTCGACCTGCGCACGAAGCACGCGTTCAACATCGCGCGGCTGAAGGAGCCGCCCGCGCGCCGCACGGTGTGGGTGCGCATCAGGGACGCGGACGGCGTCGAGGGGTGGGGCGAGGCTCCGGCGACCCCCTTTTACGGTGAGACGGCGGACACCGTGTCCGCGGTGCTGCCGGGGCTGGCGGGGGTGCTGGCGGACGCGGCGGCGGGGGACCCGTTCGCGCTCGAGCGTATCGAGGGAGCGCTTGCGATGCACATCGGGCGCAACCCGGCGGCGCGGGTGGCGATCTCGGCGGCGCTGCACGACCTGGTGGGGAAGCGGCTGGGCGTGCCGCTCTGGAAGCTG
>DASVTZ010000119.1 GCA_036387335.1 Longimicrobium sp. | reverse complement strand
GCCGCCGGGTTGCCCCATTCGGGTACCCCGGGATCACAGCCTGCGTGCGGCTCCCCCGGGACTATCGCGGCTTGCCGCGCCCTTCTTCGCCTGTCCGTGCCAAGGCATCCACCGTGCGCCCTTTCTTCGCTTGGCCGGAATCTCCTCCGGCCCCACTCGAAAGCCCGCCTATTCCCCTTGAGGAACAGGCGCACACGTCAGACACACCATTGGTGCTGACCTTTCCTTCTACCCTTCCCATACCCGAATTTTCAAATATCCGTTGCCAGCAAAAATTCCGCTGGCGAGCCCGTCAATTTATCATCCTTGCTCGCGACTGTCAACGGCCCGAGGACCGTCCTGCGTCGTTTCCACGACGTCAGCCTCGCGAGGGGCGCCTAGTATATAGGAGTCCACCGGACGCGTCAAGGCCTTGTGAGAGCCGGATTTGGGCAGGTTCGTGATGTCGCGCCCACGGCGCCCGCGCGAGGGCAGCGCGGGCCAGACGAGGCGCGTAGCGAGCGCCCACATCGCCATCGCGGCGAAGCCCAGGAGCTGGCCCACGGGGCGGATCGGCTGGTAGTCCGCGAAGACGCGGCGGGCGCCCTGCGCCATGTCGCCCACGCCCAGCAGGTCGCCGGGCTGCGGTCCGACGCCCCACAGCACGGGGATCACGGAGTAGCGGAGGAGCGCCATCAGCAGCGAGAGCGTCGCCAGCCCGAAGACGATGCGCCGCCGCGGGCCGCGAGAGAGCGCTCCCCACCCCGATAGCGCCAGCGTGGCGACGACGACCCACTCCACCACGCCGGGCGGGGGAAAGAGGAACTCGGCGATCTGCGCGGTCGCCAGGGTACCGTAGATGACCGCCGCCCATCCCGGCACTCCCGCGGGCGACATCCACGCGCGGCGCTGGAGCAGGACGTAGGTCAAAAGGAGCGCGAACACCCCCTCCACGATGCCGAAGGTGCGGTACTGCACCCCGGCCTCCACCGGCGCGATGCCGGCGACCGCCGCCGCGCCCAGGAAGAGGAGCGCGGCCGCGACGGCGCGCTGGGCGGCCGTCATCTTTGGGGAATCCATTCGAGCGGACCGGGGCGCAGCTTGCGCTCGATGTTCGCCAGCAGCGCCGCCGCCCGGGTGCGTGTGGCGGGCGCCAGCGGGACCGAGCCCGCGCGCTGCACGGCCGCCTTCGCCTCCTGCAGGAGCTGCGTGTTGTCGCCGCGGTACCAGGGGGCGGCGCCGGCGGCCAGCATCAGCTCCGCGCGGTCCAGGGTGGCGGTGGCCCAGAGCTCGGTGGCCATCGCGGTCTGCGTGGAGTCGCCGGCGTTCTGGCGGGCGGTCCACGCTTCGCCCTCCGCCTCCGCGTAGCGCGCGATGGCGCCCGCGGTGTCGCCCGACGCGGCGGCGCGCATGGCGGCCTGCACGCGCTCGCGGGCCCGCGACACGCGCGGGGTGAAGGCGTCCGGCGCGACGGCCACCCACGTCCTGCTGCCGACTTCGGCGGCGGTCTGCGGGGCGCCGCGGTAGAGGAGCGCCACCGCCACCGTGAGCACGGCCAGCAGCACGAGCCCCGGGATCACCCAGGGGTCACGCAGGGGGTTCGCGGGGGCGGTGGGTTTGGTCATGACGGCGCCGGAAGGCGCGGGTCGAGCAGGGCGCTGACGTCGCTGTACTTCACCGCGAACTCGCCCAGGGGGCCGCGGTGCGCGCTGTGCCAGTCCGAGCCGCCGGTGCGCAGCAGGCCCAGCGTATTGGCGGCCGTTTCGAAGAGGTGCGACTCCACGGGCGGCGTGTTGGGGCGGTAGCACTCCAGCCCGTCCAGCCCCCAATCCGCGAAGGCGCGGACGTACTGGTCGAAGATGGCGATCTCCGGGTGAGCCCACACGGCGACGCCGCCGGCCGCGTGGATGTCCTCGATCGCCTGGCGCACGCCGGGGAAGTCGCTGCGCACGAATGCGACTCCCTTGTCCCCGATGTAGCGCTCGAACGCCTCGGAGTAGTAGCGGGTCTGCCCGCGCTCCAGGAGGGCGCGGGCCAGGTGCGGGCGGCCGATGGCGGACGAGTCCGGGCCGGCGGCGCGCTCCACGTCCGCGTAGTCGACTTCGATCCCCATCCCGTTGAGGTTCGCCACCATGCCGCGCATGCGGTCGGCCCGGCGCTCGACGGCGCTCACCTGGTGGCGCGTGACGGAGGGGGCGTGGTGGTCGATGAAGTAGCCCAGGATGTGGATCTCGTGGTCGCCCTCGCGCGTGCTCATCTCGATCCCCGGCACCAGCTGCAGCGGGTGCGCGGCGGCGGCGGCGAGGCCTTCGTCGACGCCGGCCACCGTGTCGTGGTCGGTGATGGCGATCACGTCGAGCCGCGCGCTGGCGGCCATCTGCACGACCTGTGTGGGTGAGCAGTGCCCGTCGGAGGCGTGGGTGTGGATGTGCAGGTCGATCCGTTTCATGCATCCCCAGATTGAGATGTCGCAGGCGGGCCCCGGTGGCCCGCCGGTGAAGGATGCATCCACCGCGCCCGCTTGGGAAGGTACGGGTGGGCGGTAGGCTGGGGAACGGGCTCGGGAATCGGGTGGGGACCGGCTATGGGCCGGCGGTTGAAACCGCTGCAACAACCGCGGGAAACCTGCCTTCGCAGGTTCGGGGGGGCGGGCGCCGGCGCCGAATCGCCGGGGGCGGGTCGCCGGGGCGGGTCGCCGGGGGCTAAAGCCCCCGGCTGGAACCACGCGAAGGCGGCTGAAGCCGGCTCGTGCAGGCGGGCATCGGAGCCCGATTCCGCGCAGGCGGACTTTGCGCGGTTCCAGCCGCGAATTCATTCGCGCCTGGACCGACGCCCCGGGTAGATGGCATCCGCGCATGGCCGGGCACGGGCGGCCACGCGGGGCCGCCCCTACGGGATCGGTGCGCGTCGCGATGCCCGAGGGGCGAGGAGGGTGGGGGCGATGAACCGCGCCCGGACGGTGTGGCGGGGCGGCGGCAGGCAGAGGCGGATGGTTGCCGGGAGTCCGCGAAGGCGGACTTTGTGCTGTTGTTGCAGCGAGTTTACTCGCCCGGTTGACCAGGGAGAAAAAAACATCCCCCGGCACGCTTCCGCGCCGGGGGCTGTGTTTCGTGCTGAACCTTCACCTGTCTCAGGCGGCGGTGGCGCGCTCGCTGAGGACGGTGATGACGTTGTCGACGACCTGCAGGAAGCCGCCGGAGACACGGAACTGCAGCGTCTCGCGGCCGTTTTCGATGCGCAGGACGCCATCGCCCAGGAGGGCCATCAGCGGGGCGTGGCCGCGCAGGATGCCGAGCTGGCCGTTCCACGCCGGGGCCACCACCGAGGTGGCGTCGCCCTCGTACACCGTCTGCTCGGGCGAGAGGACGGAGACGCGCATGGCGCCCGTGCCCGTGCCTGTGCCCGCGGCGGGGGCCGCCATCAGCCGCCCTGCTCCAGGCGCTGCGCCTTGTCGATGGCGCCCTGGATGCCGCCCACCATGTAGAACGCCTGCTCCGGCAGGTGGTCGAACTCGCCGCTCACCACGCGCTCGAACGACTCCACGGTGTCCTCCAGCTTCACGTACTCGCCCTCAGTGCCCGTGAACTGCTGGGCCACGAAGAAGGGCTGCGACAGGAAGCGCTGGAGGCGGCGCGCCCGGCCCACGATCACCTTGTCCTCTTCGGTGAGCTCGTCCATCCCCAGGATCGCGATGATGTCCTGCAGCTCCTTGTAGCGCTGCAGAATGCGCTGCACCGCGGTGGCCGTGCGGTAGTGCCGCTCGCCGATGTACTGCGGGTCCAGGATGCGGCTCGTGGAGTCGAGCGGGTCCACGGCCGGGTAGATGCCCAGCTCCGAGATCGCGCGCGAGAGCACCGTGGTGGCGTCGAGGTGCGCGAAGGCGGTGGCCGGCGCCGGGTCCGTGAGGTCGTCGGCCGGCACGTAGATGGCCTGCACCGAGGTGATGGAGCCCTCGTGCGTGGAGGTGATGCGCTCCTGCAGGGCGCCCATCTCGGTGGCCAGCGTCGGCTGGTAGCCCACGGCCGAGGGCATGCGGCCCAGGAGCGCGGACACCTCGGAGCCGGCCTGCGTGAAGCGGAAGATGTTGTCCACGAAGAAGAGCACGTCCTGCTTCTCCACGTCGCGGAAGTACTCGGCCACGGTGAGGCCGGTGAGCGCCACGCGGAGGCGCGCGCCCGGCGGCTCGTTCATCTGCCCGTACACCAGCGCCACGTTGGACTCGGCGAGGTTGCCCTCCTTGATGAGCCCGGCCTCCTTGAACTCCAGCCAGAGGTCGGTGCCCTCGCGCGTGCGCTCGCCGACGCCGGCGAACACGGAGCGGCCGCCGTGGCCGCGCGCGATGTTGTTGATCAGCTCCTGGATGACCACCGTCTTCCCCACGCCCGCCCCGCCGAAGAGGCCGATCTTGCCACCCTTCACGTACGGGGTGAGGAGGTCGATCACCTTGATCCCCGTCTCCAGCACCTCGGCCTTGGCCTCGAGGTCCACGAAGCGGGGCGCCGGGCGGTGGATCGGCCAGCGCAGCGTGTCGGCGGGGATGACGCCGGACTCGTCCACCGGCTCGCCGAGCACGTTGAGGATGCGCCCCAGCGCCGGGGCGCCCACGGGCACGGTGATGGGCGAGCCCAGGTCGAGCACGTCCATGCCGCGCACCACGCCGTCGGTGGACTCCATGGCCACGGCGCGCACCTGGTGGCGGCCGATGTGCTGCTGCACCTCGAGCGTGATGTCGAGCGCCGGCTGGTCGCCGGACGCGGCGCGCGTCACGCGCAGGGCGTTGTAGATGTCCGGAAGGTGGCCTTCGAACTCGGCGTCGATCACCGGGCCGATGACCTGCACGACGCGGCCCGCCTTGACGGCGGGGGTCGGGATGGTGGCCTGCTCAGGGGCAACGGTAGCCATTTGGGTCTCCTGTTATTCGAGGGCGGCGGCGCCGCCGACGATCTCGGCGATTTCCTGCGTGATCGCGGCCTGGCGCACCCGGTTGTAGGTACGGGTCAGGGCGTTGAGCATGTCGCCGGCGTTGTCGGTGGCGTTCTTCATGGCGGTGCGCTGGGCACCGTAGAAGCCCGCCGTGGTCTCCACCAGCGCCCGGTACACCCCGTTCCGCACGTACAGCGGCAGGATGCGCCCCAGGATCTCGTCGGCGCCGGGCTCCAGCACGTAGTCCACCTCGCCGCCGCGGCCGGTGTCTTCCGGCGCCTGCACGGGAAGGAGCTGCAGGGTGGTGGGCGGGGTGGAGAGCGCCGAGTTGAACTTGGCGTACACCACGTACACCGCGTCGAAGGTGCCCGCCACGAAGCCGTCCATCAGCGAGTTGACGAGGCGCTCGGCGTCCTCGGCCGAGGGGCGGTCGCCGATGTCGCTGACGGCGTTCCCCAGCGTCTCGCCCTGGTAGCGGAAGAAGGAGATCCCCTTCTTGCCGGCCACGTGGAGCTCCACCTCCACGCCGCGCCCGCGCAGGTCGCGGAGGAGGTTGCGCCCTTCCCGGATCAGGTTGGCGTTGAAGGCGCCGCTCAGCCCGCGGTTGGCGGTAAGGAGCAGCACCGCCGCGCGCCGCACGGTGGCCGGCTGGCGGAGGAGCGGGTAGCGCGCCGCCAGCTCCGGCGTAAGGAGCCGCCCGATCACCTCGCCGAGCCGCTCCGCGTACGGCCGTGCGGCCGCCACGCGGTCCTGCGCGCGCTTGAGCTTGGACGTGGCGACCATCTCCATCGTCCGCGTGATCTTGCGCGTGTTCTGGACCGAGCGGATGCGGCCCTTCAGTTCTCTGGCTTTGGCCATTTTGTCTTGATGTCGGAAGTTCCAAGTACCAAGTCCTAAGTGCTAAGTGCTAAGTGCTGAACACCACTTAGGACTTAGGACTTAGCACTCAGGACTTCAGTAGCTCTGCCGCGCGCCCGCCGCGTTCCCTTCCGGCCGGGCGGCGAGGCGAAGCTGCTCCTCGCTCATGTGCCGGTCGCGGTCGGTCTCGTTCAGGATCGGCGAGTTGGCGTACGTGTCGGTGCCCACCGGCGAGTGCGGGTCGGCAAAGAGCTCGGCGTAGTGCTCGATGGCGCGCACCAGCGCCTGCTCGTTCTCCTTGGACAGGTCGCGCGTGTTGCGGATGTCGTCCAGGATCTCCGGGTGCTGCGTGCGCAGGAAGATGTGGAAGTCGCGCCCCCACGCCTGCACCTGCGCCACGTCCACGTTGTCCAGGTAGCCGTTGGTCAGCGCGTAGATGGTGGCCACCTGGTACTCCACCGCCATCGGCGAGTACTGGCCCTGCTTCAGCACCTCCACCGAGCGGGCGCCCCGCGCGAGCTGGCGCTGCGTGACCGGGTCCAGCTCCGACCCGAAGGCGGCGAACGCCTCCAGCTCGCGGTACTGCGCCAGCTCGCCCTTGAGCTTGCCGGCCACCTTCTTCATCGCCTTGATCTGCGCCGCGCCGCCCACGCGGCTCACCGAGATGCCGACGTTCACGGCCGGGCGCACGCCGGAGTAGAAGAGGTTCGACTCCAGGAAGATCTGCCCGTCCGTGATGGAGATCACGTTGGTCGGGATGTACGCCGACACGTCGCCGGCCTGCGTCTCGATGATGGGGAGCGCCGTCAGCGACCCGCCGCCCATCTCGTCACTCAGCTTGGCCGCGCGCTCAAGGAGGCGGCTGTGCAGGTAGAAGACGTCGCCCGGGTACGCCTCGCGCCCCGGCGGGCGGCGCAGCACCAGCGACATCTGCCGGTACGCCACGGCCTGCTTGCTGAGGTCGTCGTACACGCACAGGGTGGGGAGGCCCTTCCCCTGCTCGTTCTTGGTGTACATGAAGTACTCGGCCAGCGCGGTACCGGCGTACGGCGCGATGTACTGCATCGGGGCCGGGTCCGAAGCCGAGGCCGCGACGACGATGGTGTAGTCCATGGCGCCGGCGTCGGTAAGGCGCTGCACCACGCCCGCGATCGTCGAGTTCTTCTGGCCGATGGCCACGTACACGCAGACGACGCCCTGGCCCTTCTGGTTGATGATGGCGTCAATGGCGACGGCCGTCTTCCCCGTGCCGCGGTCGCCGATGATCAGCTCGCGCTGCCCGCGGCCGATGGGGATGAGCGCGTCGATCGCCTTGATCCCCGTCTGCATGGGCTCCTTCACCGGCTGGCGCAGCACGATGCCGGGCGCCACCACGTCCACCGCGCGGCGGCCGACGGAGGGGATGGGACCGCGGCCGTCCACCGGCTCGCCGAGCGGGTTGACCACGCGCCCCAGGTAGGCCGGGCCCACCGGGATGTCGAACACGCGGCCCGTGCGGCGCACGCGGTCGCCTTCCTGGATGACCGTCCAGTCGCCCATCACCACGGCGCCGATGTTGTCCTCTTCCAGGTTCAGCGCCAGGGCGCTCACCACCTGGCCGCTCTCGGTGGCGGTGACCTCCAGCAGCTCGCTGGACATGGCGCCGCCCAGGCCGTAGATGCGCGCGATCCCGTCCTTGACCTCAAGGACCTCGCCCACCTCTTCGGCGGTGAAGTTGTTCTCGAACCGCTCGATCTCGCCGAGCAGAACGTTCTTGATCTCGCTGGCCCGGAGCTGGGTATCGACCGCCATCGTTAATCCTCGTTTCAGGTCCGGCGTGCGCCGCCGGTGCTCATCAGTATGCTTGCGTGCTGCCTGTTAAACCGCTGGGTCCCGCCGGTTCGTCCGGAAAGTGCCTAGTGCCTAGTTCCTAGTGCGCGGGCCGAAGTTACTGGGCACTCGGCACTCGGCACTCGGCACTGCTTTTCATGTGCCGGCGGGGAGGTACGCTTCCATCAGCCTGCGGCGCAGCCCTGCCGCCTGGCTGCGAACCGAGCCGTCCAGGATCTGGTCGCCCACCTTGAGCACCATGCCGCCCAACAGCTCGGAGTCCACGTGAAAGGTGGCGATCACGTCGCGCCCGAAGCGCGTCTGCAGCGACGCGCGGATCTCCTCCTGCAGCGCGGCGTCCGGCGCGTGCGAGATGGTGACGTCCACCCGCAGGCGCCCCATCATCTCGTCCACCCGCTCGCGGTACGCCAGGGCGATCTCGCGGAGGAGGTTGTCGCGGCGCTTGTCCACCACCACCAGCACGAAGCGCAGAAAGAGCTCGGGCACGCGCCCGCCGAGCGCGCCGCGCAGCGCCGCCTTCTTGGCGTCCATGGAGATGGCCGGCGCGGACAGGAAGGCGCGGATGCGCGGCTCCGTGTTCAGCAGGCTGGCCAGCTCGTCGGCGGCGGTCTGGAACTCGACGGCCGTGCTGGCGCCGCCGTTGCGCTGCGCCAGGGTGAGGAGCGTGTCCGCGTAGTTACGCGCGATGACCTCGGAGCGCACGGGTCAGACCCCCGCGCCGAGGGCCGGCTGCGTGGCGACCTGGCCCAGGTACTCGCGAACGAGGCGGCGGTTGTCCTCGCCGTCCAGGTTGCGGCGCACCAGGCGCTCGGCGGCGCGCATGGAGACGTCCACGGCCTCGCGGCGCACGGCCTGCAGCGCGCCCTCGCGCTCGGCGGCGATGTCCTGGCGGGCGCGCTCCAGCAGGGCTTCCTGCTCGCGGCGCGTCTCGGCCAGCATCTCGGCGCGGATGCGCTCGGCGCTGGTGCGGCCCTCGTTGACCGCCTCCTGCACGCGGGCGCGGGTCTCCTCCAGGATGCGCCGGTTCTCCTCCATCATGGCGGCGGCCTCGGCGCGGTCGCGCTCGGCGGCGGCGGCCAGCTGGCGGAGGTTCTCCTCGCGGGCCTCCACGGCGCCCAGGATCTTGGGGAAGGCGAACCTGGACAGGACCCCCAGGACGATCACGAACACCACGATCGTCCAGAAGGTGAGCCCGATGTTCGGCGACAGCAGGCCGGGCGCCTCCTCGTGCTCCTGCGCGATCAGGGGCGCGGCGGAGCCGAGAAGGAGAAGGGCCGAGAGAGCGGTGGTGGAGCGACGCATATCCGTTTGCCGGTTCGAGTCCGGTTCGATAGAAAAAGAACGATCTGCCAGGGTGGCCGGCCGCCGCGAGCTTCCGCGGCGGCCCGCCGGGTCCAGCTCAGCCGCGCAGCGCGGTGAAGACGCCGGACTGCACCAGGAACGCGACCACGATGGCGAACAGGGTGGCGCCTTCCACGAAGGCGGCCAGGATCAGCGCGCCGGTCTGGATGGTGCCGGCGATCTCGGGCTGGCGGGCCATGCCGTCCATCGCGCGGGAGCCGATCAGGCCGATGCCGATGCCGGCGCCGATGACCGCGAGGCCGGCGCCGAGGGCGGCACCGAGTAGACCGTTGCTGAGCGCGTTGGCGGTCTCGACCGCCGCTTGCATCATCATCATGAGAATCCCTCCAGGGATCTTGGGATGGTTCGTCGTCGGGCTCCGCTCGTCCGGCCCATTCGGCCGGTGGACGCCAGCCGGCATCGCTGCCGCGCGCCCTCCCCGGGGGCCCATGCCCGGGTACTGTACGACGGGGGTGAGCGGTCCCCGCCGGCGGCTTGTTGCGAAGCTGGGAGCAAGCCGCGTCCCCCGAACTGCCTGGTGCGTTAGTGCGTTAGTGCGTTAGTGCGTTGTTGGTCGGAGCGCACTTACGCACTCACGCACTTACGCACTTCTGTCAGTGCGCATGCTGCATCAACCCGATAAACACACTCGTCAGCATCGCGAAGATGAACGCCTGGAGGAAGCCGACGAAGATCTCCAGGAAAAAGATCGCGGTCGCCATCAGCACCGGCGCCACGGCCATGGCGAAGCTCCCGAACACGAAGATCAGGGAGATCAGCGCAAGGAGCACGATGTGGCCGGCCGTCATGTTGGCCATGAGCCGGACGGCCAGCGAGAACGGCTTGGTGAACTTGCCCAGCAGCTCGATGGGCGCCAGCGCGAAAGCCATCGCCCACGCGGCCACGGGGTGCATCCCCTTGGGCACGAAGAAGATGGTCGACATGTAGCCCTTGAAGCCCAGCGCCCGCATCCCGCCCACTTCGGTGGCCACGAACGCCATGATCGCCAGCCCCGCGGTCACCGAGATGTTGGCGGTGGCGGTGGAGCCGTACGGGATCAGGCCGAGCAGGTTGTTGAACAGGATGAAGAAGAAGAGCGTCACGATGAACGGCGCGTACTTGTCGTAGCCGTGCGCGATGTTCGGCTTCACCACCTCGTTGCGGATGAAGAGGACCATCGCTTCCACCATGTTGTAGCGCCGCCCGCGTGCCAGCCCGCGGTCCGCCGCCGCCGCGCGGGCGCCGCCGTACATCAGCACGCCCATCGTCAGCAGCCCGGCGAACACCAGGAAGACGAGGTGCTTGGTCGGCGTCAGGTCGAACGGGAGCTGCATCCCGAACAGGTTGAGGTCGCCGACCTTGTACGTCCCCTTGGCGGGAAGGTGCAGCGAGGTGCGCGGCAGCTCGATCTCGCGCGCGTCCAGGATGTGGTGGAGGAAGTCGATCCCCTCTTCCTCGCCATGCGCGGCTTCGGCGCCGTGGCCGGCCCCGCCCTGCTCGTGGCTCGGGTCCATCACCTCGGCTGCGTGCCCCTCGGGCGAGGCCGGGTCGACGACCGGGCCCTGCCCGGCGGCCGCGTGCGGCGCGGCGGCCGGGGGCGTTCCATGGTCCTGGGCGTGCGCGGCGGCCGTGGAGGCGCCCGCGAGGGCCAGGAGGAGTGCGATGCGTGCGAACATTCAGCTCTTCTTCGTTGTGCCGGCGGCCAGGGCCACCGGCTCGAGCAGTGTGGTTGCGAACAACACGGTCACCAGCGAGAACAGCGTGGGCGCGGCCGGAAGACCGGTCGCCGGCACCAGCACCAGCGCGGTCGCCACCACCAGGATCAGCCGCCCCAACATCCCCACCCCGTACGCCGCCAGCTGCTTTCCGCGAAAGGCCACGTGGGCCACCAGCAGCAGGAAGAGCTGGAAGACGCACGCGATGGCCACCCCGACCGCCACCCCCGTGCGCGCGCCCGGCTCAGCAAGGGCCACGCCGCACGCGTACACGAGCGCCCCGATGGCCAGCACTGCCACGGGAAGGAGCCAGGGCGACCTCACTTGCCCCCCTTGCGCGGGTCCTTGGGATCGATGGCCAGCCGCCGGTACATGTACAGCAGGCTGAGCCCGAACCCCAGGAACACCCCGATCATCAGGAGCCACGGAGAGGTGCCCAGCCGCTCGTCCAGCCACTTCCCCAGGAAGAGGAAAGCCAGCAGCACCGCCACGAACTGCACCCCGATCCCCATCATGTCGGCGGGCTTCGGGGCACCGGTCTTCCCGGCGTTCCGCGGAGTGCGGCGAGGCTCGTCCACTGTGCTCCAATCCTCTCCAGGGTGGTTCGGCGCGGCCAATATAGACGCTTGTGAAATTTTTCGCAAGCAGGAATATGGGTGCTTGTGAAATTTTTCGCAAGCTCTGCCAGGTCGTGGCCGGGCCCTTGCTTGACGCCCCGGAACGGGTGCGTCTATCTTGCCCGGCCGGCCCCGCGGAACTCGTTGCGGCGCCGCTCCAAAGCCGCCGTCGCGCCCTCACCGGGAGAGCGCTGGCCCACTCCAGCCGCCGCCGCCCAATGCGCCGCATCCTCCCCGCCCTGCTCATCGCGCTCGCCGCGGGCGCCGCGGCGTGCCGCCCTCCCGCGGGACCGGCGCCCTCGACTGCCCCGGCGCCGCTGGAGACGAATCGCTACACGGGCCCGCTCGTCTCCTCATTCCAGGTGGAGCCGGCGGGGGACAGCGTGCGCTTCGTGCTGCAGCTCACCAACCCGACCAGCGCGCCGGTGCGGCTGAGCTACTCCAGCGGGATGACGCACGACTTCGCCGTGCGCGAGGGCACGCGCGACGTGTGGCGCTGGTCGGCGGACCGCTCCTTCGTGCAGTCGCTGATGGCGGTGTCGCTGGGCGCGGGGGAGACGCGCAGCTACACGGAGGTCTGGCGTCCCGGGCCGGGGCTGCGCGGGCGGCGGCTGACGGCCGTGGCGTGGCTGACCGCGACCAACCATCCCATCCAGCAGTCCACCGCGTTCACCCTGCCGTGAGCCGCTCGCGCATCCCCGCGGCGCGACCGTTGCCGTGACCACTCTGTCCGATGCCGCGCCGTCCATGGCCGACGTGCTGGCCGCGGCGCGCCGGCTGCGGGGGGTCGCGCGGCGCACCCCGCTGGAGCGGTGCGGCGGCCTCTCGGGCGAGGCCGGGGTGTTTCTCAAGCTGGAGGGGATGCAGCGCACCGGCTCCTTCAAGCTGCGCGGCGCCTACAACCGCGTGGCGACGCTGCCGGCCGAGGCGCGGGCGCGCGGGCTGGTGACGGCGTCGGC
The DNA here is from genome assembly GCA_036387335.1 of Longimicrobium sp. NCBI lineage: Bacteria > Pseudomonadati > Gemmatimonadota > Longimicrobiia > Longimicrobiales > Longimicrobiaceae > Longimicrobium > Longimicrobium sp. The sequence goes on along the minus strand of DASVTZ010000119.1, from coordinate 1,359 downwards.
CGGGAACCACGGGCAGGGGGTGGCGCTGGCCGCGGGGCTGCTGGGTGCCCGCGCCCTCGTCTTCGTCCCCGCCTCCGCGCCGGAGACCAAACGGCGGCGCATCGCGCGCTTCGGCGCGGAGCTGGTGCTGGTGGAGGGCGGCTACGACGACGCGCACGCCGCCGCCGAAGCGCACGCGGCGGAAACCGGGGCCGCGTTCGTGCACGCGTACAGCGACCCCATGACGGTCGCCGGCCAGGCGACGGTGGCGCTGGAGATCCTGCAGGAGCTGCCCGAGGTGCGCACGCTGGTGGTTCCGGTGGGGGGCGGCGGCCTGGTGAACGGCACGGGGATCGTGGCGCGCGCCCTGGCACCCGGCGCGCGCGTGGTGGGGGTGCAGACGCACGAGACCGGGGCGATGCACGCCTCCCTCGCCGCCGGCACGCTGTGCTGCCCGCCCCAGGGTGCGACGTTGTGTGAAGGGCTCTCCGGCGAGACGGACGCGCGCAGCCTGGAGCTCGCCCGGCAGGTGGTGGACGAAGTGGTGCTGGTGAGCGAGGACGCCGTGCGGCGTGCCATTCGCTGGCTCTTCGTGGAGGAGGGAGTGGTGGCGGAGGGATCGGCCGCGGTGGCCGTGGCGGCGCTGCTCGAAGGCGCCATCCGCAACCTGGTGGGGCCGGTGGCGGTGATCCTGAGCGGGAGCAACGTGGACGCCGCGAGGATGGCGGAGGTCCTGGGGAGCGATTGATGGCGACGATTTTATCCTTCGCGGGGATCAGCCCGCGCATCCACCCGAGCGCCTTCGTGGCGCCCACCGCCACGGTGATCGGCAACGTGACGATCGGGGAGGAGGCGAGCATCTGGTTCGGCGCAGTCATCCGCGGCGACGAGCCGGAGCATGAGATCCGCGTGGGGGCTCGCACGAGTATACAGGACAACTGCGTGGTGCACGTGAGCCGGCAGGGCGCCACCCTCATCGGCGCGGACGTCACGGTGGGCCACGGCGCCATCCTGGAGAGCTGCACGGTGGGCGACGGGGCGCTGATCGGCATGAACGCCGTCGTCCTGCAGCGCGCCGTCGTGGGCGACGCGGCGCTGATCGCGGCGGGCGCCGTGGTGGGGAGCGGCGCCGAGATCCCGGCGCGGCACCTGGCCGCGGGCGCGCCGGCGATGGTGAAAAAGGAATTGGAGGGCGAGTCGCTGCGCTGGGTCACCACCAGCGCGGCGCACTACGTGGAGCTGTCGCGGCGGTACATGGCGCAGGGCGGGGAAAATGGGAGAACTGAATGAGCAATGACTTCGGCGGGCACGATGCGCGCCCCGAACCCTCGTACGCGCCGGCCTCCGCGCCGCACCCCGCCCCCCCGCGCACCCGCGCGG
>DASVTZ010000118.1 GCA_036387335.1 Longimicrobium sp. | reverse complement strand
GCCCCTCCTCGTCGACGGCGAGGACACGTCGCTCACCGGCCCCCTCTCCGAAGACGAACCTTCCCCCGCCGAGCCGGACGAATCCCCCGGCATCGTCCACCGCGTCGTGGACCAGGTCACGGGCGCCGCGGCGAAGGTGCTGGACCTAGTCGGGTAGGGGCGGGCGGCGGGGGGGGGGGGGGGGAGCGGGGCGGGGCACGGGCGTGATGAATCACGCCCCTACGGGAACGCGCACGGATCTACGCGTTTGCCCCTCCCCCGCGGTTTGGGGGAGGGGCCGCGAGGAACGAGCGGGGGAGGGGGCCCCCGCCGCCCCGCCGCTACCCGAACAGGTCCAGCACCTTCGCCGCCGCGCCCGTCACCTGGTCCACGACGCGGTGGACGATGCCGGGGGATTCGTCCGGGTCCGCGGGGGCGGGTTCGTCGTCGGGGAGGGGGCCGGTGAGCGAGGTGTCCTCGCCGTCGACGAGGAGGGGCGCGGCGCCTTCGGGGCCGGCGCCGTCGTCGTCGCCGGCTTTGGGCTCGCGCTCGGCGAGGAGGGTGATCTCGACGACGCGGTCGTGGGCGGAGACGGTGATGGTGCGCTCCGGCTCGCTCATGCGCGTGCCGAGCGGGGCGGCGTCGGTCTTGATGCGCAACGTGCGGCCGACGGCGGTGACCGCCATCAGGTCCTCGCCCGCGTGCACGTCGCGCAGGCCGGCGAGGGTGCCCATCTCCTTGCCCGGGGTGTGGATGGCGTTGCCCTGGCCGTCGCGCTTCTGCAGCGCGAGCTCGGCGAGGGCGACGCGCTTGGCGAAGCCGCGCTCCGTGACGGCGACCACTTCGCCCTCGTGGCGCAGCGCCGCCATCCCGACCACCCGGTCCTGCCCGCGCAGCTTGATCCCGCGCACCCCCTGCGAGACGCGCCCCTGCAGCGGGACCTCGCCCTCGCCGAAGCGGATGACGCGGCCGGCGGCGCCCGCCAGCACCACCTCGTGCTCGCCGTCCGTGATGCGCGCGTCGACGACGCGGTCGCCGGCTTTGAGCGAGATCGCCTCGATGCCGCCGCGGGCGCGCGAGTACTGGTCCAGCGAGGTGCGCTTGACCGTGCCCTCCGCCGTGGCGAAGAGGACGAAGCGGTCGGCGCGGAACTCCGGCACCCGGTGCACCGCGGCCATGCGGGCGTTGCGCGCGCCCTCGAAGAGCTGCTTCACCGCCTTGCCCCGCCCGCTGCTCTCCGGCACGTCGCGCACGGCCAGGCCGAAGGCGCGCCCGTCCGTGCTCAGGAAGAGGAGCGTGTCCTCGGTGCTGGCCACGAAGGCGCGCTCGATGTAGTCGTTCTCGTAGCGGTCCATCGACAGCCCCTTGCCGCGCTTGGCGCCGCGCTGGTAGACGGCCATCGGGATCTGCCGCACGTACCCCTCGCGCGAGACCGTCACCACCACCTCCTCGGCGGCGATCAGGTCCTCCAGCTTCACATCCTTTTCGTTCTCGAAGATGTGCGTGCGGCGGGGGTCGCCGTACTCCTCGGCCAGCTTAAGCAGCTCGCCCCGCACCTCGGCAGTTTGGAGCGCGGGGGAGGCCAGGAGCTCCTCGAGCTGCGCCATGCGCGTCTCCAGCTCGGCCATCCGCTCGCGCAGCTCCTTGCCTTCCAGTTGCGTGAGGCGCGAGAGGCGCATGTTGAGGATGGCTTCGGCCTGGCGCTCGTCCAGCTTGAGCTCCTTCTCCAGCTTGCGCGCCGCCGTCTCGCGGTTGCGGGAGCCGCGGATGATGGCGACCACGTCGTCGATGCGCTTGAGCGCGATCAGCAGGCCGCGGAGGACGTGCGCCTCGTCGCGCGCCTTGTCCAGCTCCCAGGTGGAGCGCCGGACGACCACCTGGATGCGGTGGTCGCGGTAGCGCTCCAAAATCTCCTTGAGCGAGAACTCGCGCGGCACGCCGTTGTCCAGCGCCAGCGAGATGACGCCGAACGTCGTCTGCAGCGCCGTCCACTTGTAGAGCTGGCCCATCAGCTTGGCCGCGTCGGCGCCGCGCTTCATCTCGATGACGACGCGGATCCCCTCGCGGTCGCTCTCGTCGCGCAGGTCGGAGATGTCGCCGATCTTGCCGGCGCGCGTGAGCTCCGCGATCTGCTCGATGATGCGCGACTTGTTGGTGCCGTACGGGATCTCGGTGACGACGAGCTGTTCCTTGCCGCTCCGCTTCTGCTCCTTGTAGACGCGCGCGCGCATCACCACGCGACCACGCCCCTTTTCGTACGCCTCGCGAATCCCCTGCTTCCCCACGATCAGCCCGCCGGTGGGGAAGTCGGGGCCGGGGACGTGCTCCATCAGCTCCGCGACGGTGCACTCGGGGTTGTCGAGGAGGTGGACGGCGGCGCGCACCACTTCGCCGATGTTGTGCGGCGGCATGTTGGTGCTCATCCCCACCGCGATGCCGCTGGAGCCGTTGACCAGCAGGCTGGGGAGGCGCGCGGGGAGGACGCGCGGCTCCTTGAGCCGGTCGTCGAAGTTGGGGGCGAAGTCGACGGTGTCGCGGTCGATGTCCGCCAGCATCTCGGTGGCGATCTGCGACAGCCGCGCCTCGGTGTAGCGGTAGGCGGCCGCCGCGTCGCCGTCGATGGAGCCGAAGTTCCCCTGCCCGTCCACCAGCGGGTAGCGGAGGGAGAAGTCCTGCACCATGCGCACGAGCGAGTCGTACACCGCGGTGTCGCCGTGCGGGTGGTACTTGCCCAGCACGTCGCCCACGACGGTCGCGCTCTTTTTGTAGGGCCGAGTGGGGCTGAGCCCCGCCTCGTGCATGGCGAAGAGGATGCGGCGGTGCACCGGCTTCAGCCCGTCGCGCACGTCGGGGAGGGCGCGCTGCACGATGACGCTCATCGAATAGTCGATGAACGACTCGCGCATCTCGTCTTCAATCAGCCGCGGGAGGATGCGGTCGCGCTGCGTGGTGGTGGCGATCATCGGGGCCTGTGTCTATCCATCCGGCCGCGGGGGGCGGCATTCGAGCGGGAACCTATCATCTTGTACCCCGGCGCGCTCTTTCGGTTCGGCAAATCTTCGGAAAAGCCACGCGGCGGGTCTGCATCGTGCGTGGGCGAGCCGCGGACCCTGAACGGAGGCAGCATGGGAAGACGCGAGTCCGACATCCCCCCTTTTCCGGGCGTGCACCGCGTGGTGCTGCTGGGCTACATGACGTCGGGGAAGAGCACGGTGGGCGCCGCGCTGGCGCGCCGGCTGGAGTGGAGCTTCCTGGACTTCGACGTGGAGATAGAACAGCGCGAGGGGCGAACCGTCAAGGAGCTGATCGCCGACGTGGGCGAGGAAGGCTTCCGCGAGCGGGAGGCGGCGCTGACCCGGGAGGCGGCTTCGGCGGGGCGCCTGGTGATGTCGCCCGGCGGCGGCTGGATCACGCGCCCCGAGCTCCTGGGCCTCCTGGGCGCCGAGACGCTGCGAGTGTGGCTGCGCGTATCAGTGGACGAAACCATCCGCCGCCTGCGCGAGGACTCCATCCCCCGCCCCTTTCGCGACCTGGACGACCCCGCCCCCATCATCGCGCAGATGATGGAAGAGCGCGAGCCCCTCTACCGCCTGGCCGACGTCTCCATTCCCGCCGACACCCGCTCCGTAGAGTCGATCGCGTTCGAGATCGAGCAGATGGTGAGGACGCGGGCGGGGTGCGGGGCTGGGGTGTGAACAGCGGGGGAATGGGGAATGGGGAATGGGGAATGGGGAATCGACAGTGGAGGAGAGATGAACCGCGTGTCGTCGCACCGGGATCTGGATGTCTGGCGGCTGGGGATGGATCTCGTGGTGGATATCTACCGCGTATCCGCGACGTTTCCCTCCGATGAGCGGTTCGGCCTGACCTCGCAGATCCGGCGAGCCGCCGTGTCTGTTCCGGCAAACATCGCGGAAGGCAACTCGCGGTCTACTCGAAAGGACTACGCCGCCTTCCTCGCCGTTGCAAAGGGCTCACTCGCCGAGATCGAGACCTTTCTCCTGATCGCGATCCGGCTCGGCTATGTCACCGAGGAACGGGTCGTCGCAGAGCTGGCCCTGCTGACGCGCATCAGCAAGATGCTACGCTCTCTGCGCGCACGCCTCCTCGCCCCTTAGCCCATTCTCCATTCCCCATTCCCCATTCCCCATTCCCCATTCCCCATTCCCCATTCCCCAACTACCCCATCTCCTCCAGCACTTCCTCGAACTCCATCGCCATCGTGGGGTGTCCGTGGCGCTCGGCGGCGGCGATGCCCTGGCGGTAGGCTTCGCGGGCCTCGTCGTCGCGGCCGAGCTGGCGCAGGGCGTGGCCCAGGCGGCCGAAGGCGTTCCCCTCGTCGTCCGCGAGGTTCAGGTAGGCGCGGAGCTCGGCGGCGGCGGACTCCCAGTCGCCGGCGCGCTCGAACTCCAGAGCCAGGCCGAACCGGGGGCGCGGGTCCTGGGGGTGCGCGGCGGCCATCTTCCGCAGCGCATCCGTGCGCGATGCGTCGACCGGCATCACCAGCGCGAGGGGTTGAGGAGCTCCAGGGCGAGCACACCGGCCGCCACGCCCAGCGCCGCGGCGCCGCCCACCATCGCGGCGCGCTCGCGGGGGACGGCGGCCAGCTCGCGGCGCCAGCGGGACAGGTTCCAACCGCGGAAGCTGGGGCGCGCGCTCGGAGGCGGCGGAGGCGGCGCGGGGAGCACGTCCTCGACCACCACCGATTGGACGGCGGGCGGGGCCACGCGCTCGGTGGCGCCGCAGCCGGCGCAGCGCGCGCGCGAGGTCTGGCGGGCGGTGCGGTTGGCGAACTCCAGCTCGCCTCCGCACGCTGCGCAGGCGCGGCCCGCGGGCTCCGGGCGGATCGACTGGTAGAAGGAGTGGCGGCTCATCCCCAGCCGCGCGGCGAGGGCGTCCACGGAGTCGCGGCTGTGCCAGTAGAGGCGGTTGGCGCTCGCGTGGAGGGCGTCCGCGGTCTCGATCACGTCGTTCATCAAAGCGCTCCCGGTGTGGCTGGATCGTTCGATGGATGAACGTAGCCGCGCAGCACGCCCCGTGCCACCCATGGCCCCGCAAGTCGTTGTCTCGCCACGCCCGGGGCGGTATCTTCCCGGCCGCTTTCCCCCTCCCGCCGGGAGGCCCAAGGACCCGCGGCCCCGCCGCACGCAGCGAGATGGAACCCTGGTCGTGACCCGATCCGTGCTATCCGCGCCTTCCCGCCCCCGCCTCCGCGCGCGCCCCGCCGTGCCCCCCGCGGTGGGCGGCCGGCGCTCGCCCTTGGCCATCGTCTTCGTCACCGTACTGCTGGACCTGGTGGGGTTCGGGATCGTCATTCCCCTCCTCCCGCTGTACGCGCAGGGGTTCGGCGCCGGGGCGGTGGCGGTGGCGTCGCTGCTGGCGGTGTACTCGGCGATGCAATTCCTCTTCGCGCCGGGCTGGGGGCGCCTTTCGGACAGGTATGGGAGGCGGCCCGTGCTGCTGGTGGGCCTCTTCGGATCGGCCTTTTCGTACCTCCTCTGCGGCTTCGCGGGGAGCGTGGCGGCGCTGCTGGCGGCGCGGGCGCTCGGCGGGCTGATGGGCGCCAACGTCGGCGTGGCGCAGGCGTACGTAGCCGACGTCTCCGCCCCCGAGCGGCGCGCGAAGGCGATGGGGATGATCGGGGCGGCGTTCGGGCTGGGCTTCATCCTGGGGCCGGCGATCGGCGGGGCGCTGGCGGGGTTCGGGACGGCGGTGCCCTTTTTCGTCGCCGCGGCGCTGACGCTGGGGAACGCGCTGCTGGCGCTCTGGTGGCTCCCCGAGTCGCTCCCGCCCGAGGCGCGCGACACGGCGCCGCGCACGCCCGGCCTCGCCGCACGCCTGCGCGGCTGGACGGACCGCCGCCTGCGCGCGCCCTACTCCGCCGCGCTCCTGCTGACGCTCGCCTTCGCGGGCGCGGAGGCCACGCTCTCGCTCTGGGCATACCAGCGCTGGCGGATGGGGCCGCGCGAGGTGGCGTTCCTCTTCGCCTACCTGGGACTCATCTCCGTGCTGGCGCAGGGGTGGGGCGTGGGGCGGCTGACGAGGCGGCTGGGCGAGCGCCGCACCGCGATCCTGGGCCTCGCGGTGCTGGCCGCGGGGATGGGCGCGCTGGCCGTGGCGCCGTCACTCGCGGCGCTCGGGGTGGCGCTCGCCGCGCTGGCGTTCGGGCAGGGAACGGCGTCGCCGTCGCTGTCGTCGTGGGTGTCGCGCGCGGCGGGGCCGGCCGAACAGGGGAAGGTGCTGGGCGTGTACCAGTCGCTGGGCGCGCTGGGCCGCGTGGCGGGGCCTATGGGCGGCGGGTTCGCCTTCGCGCACCTGGGGATCTCCGCGCCGTACCTGGCTGGAGCCGCCCTGGCCGCGGGGGCGCTGGGCGTGCTCGCGTTCGCGGAGGGCGCGCGATGATCCTCGTGCCCCGCCTTCGCGCCCGCTCGCGGGTGGCGCTCGTGGCCCCCGCCGGCCCGCTCGCCCCCGGCGCCGTGGAGCGCGCCGCCGATCGCCTTTCCGACTGGGGATGGGAGCCCGTCGTCGGCGAAAATGCCCGCGGACGCATCGGCTACCTGTCGGGCGACGACGACGCGCGCGCCGCCGACTTCAACGCGGCCCTGCGCGATCCGTCCAACGACGCGATCTGGGCGCTGCGCGGCGGCTACGGCGTCATGCGCATCCTGGACCGGCTGGATTTCGATGCGCTCGCCGCCCGCCCGCGCCCGGTGATCGGCTACAGCGACAACACCGCGATCCACCTCGCCATCCAGCGCCTGGGGCTCGTCTCCTTTCACGGCCCGCACCCCGCGACCGAGATCTTCAACGACTTCTCGCGCGACACCCTCTTCCGCGTCCTTTCGGACGACGCGCCGGCCGGCCCCCTCCCCTTCCCCGACGCCGGCCCCGGCCGCGCGGAGACGATCGCGCCCGGTGTCGCCGAGGGGCCGCTGCTGGGGGGGAACCTGTCGCTGCTCGCGTCGCTGGCCGGCACGGCGTACACCATCCGCCCCGAAGGCGCGATCCTCTTCCTGGAGGAGGTCGGCGAGGCGGCGTACAAGCTGGACCGGCTCCTGTCGCAGCTGCGCCTGGCGGGGGTGCTGGACCGGGTGGCCGGCATCGCGATCGGCGCCATCAGCGAGATGCCGGACGCGGGCCGCCCCGACACCCCCACCGCCACCGACGTGATCCGCGACCTGCTGGGCGGCCTGGGCGTTCCGGTTGCGATGGGGTTCCCCTTCGGCCACATCGCGGACAACTGGACGCTCCCCATGGGCATCCGCGCGCGCCTGGATGCGGACGCCGGGACGCTGGAGCTGGTGGAGGCGGCGGTGGTGTGAGGGGGCCCCACCCCCAGCGTCGCTCCGCGACGCATCCCCCTCCCCCAAAACTGCCTGGGGGAGGGGGAGCGGTTCGAGGCGGTGGGCGGTGGTTCCGCCCCCTCTCTCGATAACAGAGGGCGCAGCCCTCTCCTGTTATCGGGAGAGGGGGCAGTCGAGTGTAACGAGACGGGGGTGAGGGTATGGATGCACGCTTCGCCGTGGGGGTGGAGGAGGGCGCGGATGGCGGATTCCTGGCGCACGGGCTGAACCTTCCGGGGTGCGCGGCGCCGGGGAGCTCGGCGGAGGAGGCGGTGGGGAACTTCGCGGCGGCGCTCCAGCAGTGGCTCCAGTTCCTGGCGTTCATCGGCGAGCCGGTGCCCGCGGACGATGCGGAGCTGGAGGTGGCCGTGGACGAGTGGCTGGAGACCGAGGCTCGCGTAGCCGAGGGGGAGACCGTCGCCTGCTTCGCGGCGGACCTGCCGGCGCTCGGGGAGGCGGAGCTGCAGTCCGGCGTGCACCGGCTGGGCGAGTTGCGGGGTCTGCTGCTGGCGCGCATCCGCAGGCGGCCGGACGCGGAGCTGGACGTGCCGGCGGAGGGCGGGTGGACGGTGCGGCAGATCCTGGACGAGCTGGCCCGCGCGCAGTGGTGGCTCCTCAGCCGCCTCGGCGCGACGCCGATGGCGGAAACGCCCGAGCTGACCGTCGCGCGGCTGGACACGGCGATGGCGCTGGTCGTTCAGCACCTGGGGCACCTGCCGCCGGAGCGGCGCGGCTCCCGGCTGGTGCTGGAGGGCGAGGAGTGGACCCCGCGCAAGGTGCTTCGGCGCCTGCTGTGGCTTGAATGGAGCCTCGGGCGCGCCGCGCTCTGGGCCCTCGAACCGGCTCGATCTCCATGACGCTCAAGATCTACACGAAGACCGGCGACCGCGGCGAGACGGGGCTCTTCGGCGGGATGCGTGTCGCCAAGGACGACGCCCGCGTGGAGGCCTACGGCGACGTGGACGAGCTCAACTCCGTGCTGGGGATGGCGTTGGCCGCATCGGACGACGCGGAGATGGTGGCGGGGCTGCGGCTGGTGCAGGCGGACCTGTTCACCCTCGGCGCGAGGCTGGCGACGCCCGCGGCGGAGGATGGCGGGCGCGAGAACCCGTGGATTCCCCAGCTCGATCCCGCGCGCGTGGCGGAGATGGAGGCGTGGATCGACCGCGCGGAGGAGGAACTGGAGCCGCTCAAGAGCTTCGTCCTCCCCGGCGGCTCGCCCGCGGCCGCGGTGCTGCACCTGGCGCGCACCGTCTGCCGGCGGGCGGAGCGGCGCGTCGTCTCGCTCGCGCGCACGGCGACCATCGAAGAGGGCGTCATCGTCTACCTCAACCGCCTCTCCGACCTCCTCTTCACCCTCGCCCGCCTCGCCAACCGCCGCGCGGGCGTGGAGGACGTGCCGTGGGTGCCGAACGCGCGCTGACAACCTGACCCGCACCCCTTTTTCTGTCATCCTGAGGGAGCCGCCCGACGGATGCCTGCCGCCCGCCGTACTCCCGCGGCTGCCGAAGGATCTAGCCGGCGAGGCTGGAGGCCCTGGGCGAACGACCAATTCCGCACAGTAGATCCTTCGCTCCGCGCCAGAGGGTGGAGCACGAGCGAGGGCGGAGGGGCGCGGGGCTCAGGATGACATAAGGGGTCGCACCCCCTGGCGCATTCTGCTCGGCCGCATCATATTCGTTCAGCGGTGAACCATCTGTCCAATGAGGAGTCAAACGATGCCATATCCCGAGATGCTGGTCGCGCCGATGCGCGCGGAGCTGACGCGGCTGGGGGTGCAGGAGCTGAAGACGGCGCAGGAGGTAGAGCAGACGCTGGGCGACACGCAGGAGGCGACGCTGCTGGTGGTGAACTCGGTGTGCGGATGCGCGGCGCGCAACGCCCGCCCCGCAGTCGCCATGGCGCTGCAGGGCGACAAGAAGCCCGCCAAGCTCGCCACCGTGTTCGCCGGGCAGGACACCGAGGCGACCCAGGTGGCCCGCGGGTACCTGCACGGCTACGCGCCGTCGTCGCCCTCCATCGCGCTGCTCAAGGACGGCGACGTGGCCTTCATGCTGGAGCGCCACCAGATCGAGGGGCGCAGCGCCGACCAGATCGCGGCGGACCTCAGGAACGCGTTCGAGCAGTACTGCTGAGGGGAAAGTGCCAAGTGCCAAGTGCTAAGTGCTAAGTGCTAAGTGCTGGAAAGGACTTAGCACTTAGGACTTAGCACTCTCGGGGACAACGCGCGGGGGACGCACCAGGGATCTGGTGCGTCCCCCGATTTCCTGGCGTCTTACCGGGTATTCTGGATGATGCGCAGGATCTGCTGCGCTTGGTCCTTGCTGTAGTCCACGGCGCCGCGGCGGTACGAGACGGCCACGCGCGTGCTGTTGGCGCCGTTCGCCACGAGCTTGATGTGGGCCACGTTGTCGCCCTGGCGGCCCTCGTACTCGCGCTCCGTCGCGTTGTCCTCGTACTCGGCGTCGGTCAGCGTCATGCCGCGGATCTGGAGGGCGGCGCGGGCGCGGCTGTCCACCGTGGCGATGGGGGCGTTGATGGTGGCTTCGACGTTCTGGTTGACCTGCGTGGCGGCGGCGGCGCCCGCGGCGGCACCGGCGCCCACCGTGGCGGCGGTGCGGCAGCCGTACGCGGCCGGCGCGATCGCCAGCACGAGGGCGAGCCTCAGCATCTGCTTCTTCATGGTACCTTCCTCCTGTGCTGCGTGGATGTTGCCCGTAGCCCGCCTCGCAAGGCGGCGGCGCCTCCGGTGGCAGGAAGCACGCCAGCGCTTTTCCCCGCCCGGCCCCCGGCGTACATTGCCGCCCAGCACCGCGCCAACCGCACATCCCGACCCCGGCCCGCCGTGGACAAGCCCGAAAAGACCCGCCCCCGCCTCTACCTGATCGACGGCTATGCGCTGATCTACCGCGCCTTTTTCGCCCTGATCTCGCGCCCGCTGATCTCGTCCAGGGGGGAGAACACCTCGGCGGCGTGGGGGGTCACCAAGTTCCTCATCAAGGTGATCGAGCAGCACGAGCCCGACTACCTGGGGATGGTGTTCGACGCCGGCACCTCGGACCGCCACGTCATCTACCCGGACTACAAGGCCACGCGCGAAAAGATGCCGAGCGAGCTGGAGAGCTCGCTGGCGCGCATCCGGCAGATCGTGGAGGCGTTCCGCATCCCCATCCTGGAGCTTCCCGGCTACGAGGCGGACGACGTGATCGGCACGCTGGCCGAGCAGGCGTGCGCGGCGGAGCTGGAGACGGTCATCGTGTCCGGCGACAAGGACTTCTATCAGCTGATCCGCCCCGGCGTGTGCCTGCTGAACCCCGGTCGCGGCGGCCCGCAGGCGGTGGACGAGGAGTGGGTGGACACCCGCAACGCGCACGAGCGGCTGGGCGTCTCTCCCGAGCACGTGACGGACTACCTGGGGCTGATCGGCGATGCGTCGGACAACGTGCCGGGGGTGCAGGGGATCGGGCCCAAGACGGCGGTGCAGCTCATCGAGCAGTACGGCGGGATGGACCGCATCCTGGAGCACGTGGACGAGATCAAGGCGAAGCGCGCCCGCGAGGCCCTCATCGCCTGCCGCGACGCGGCGCTCCTCTCCAAGCAGCTCGTCACCATCCGCCGCGACCTGCCGGTGGAGCTGGACGTGGAGGCGCTGCGCCGCAAGGAGCCCGACCGCCCGGCGCTCAAGGAGCTGATGCTGGCGCTGGAGTTCCACTCGCTGGTGCGCGACTGGGCCGGCCCCGCCCCCGAGCAGGCGGAGGAGCCGCGCCCCGTGGCCGACTACCAGCTCGTGCAGGAGGTCAGCGAGCTGCACGCCCTGGTGGAGGCCGCCCGCGCGGCCGGCCGCTTCGCGGTGGACACGGAGACGAGCAGCACCGACCCCATGCGCGCCGACCTGGCGGGGATCTCGATCTCCATCGTCCCGGGCGAGGGGTTCTACCTCCCCTTCGGCCACCGCACGCGGTCCCAGGGGGAGCTGGAGGTGGGCGACGTGCCGCCGGAGACCGTGCGCAACCTGCCGCCGCTGCACTCAGACGAGGTGGAGCCGCTGGTGCGTCTGCTGGAAGACCCGACTGTCCGCAAGGTGGGGCAGAACCTGAAGTACGACTTCCTGGTCTTCCGCCGCGCCGGGATCGACCTCAGGGGGGTCGACTTCGACACGATGATCGCGAGCTACCTGCTGGAGCCGGGGCGCCGCGAGCACGGGCTGGACTCGCTCGCCCTGCAGCACCTGGACTACAAGACCACCACCTACGACGAGGTCACGGGCAAGGGAAAGGCGCAGATCCCCTTTGCCGAGGTGGAGCTGGAGGCCGCGCGCGACTACGCCTGCGAGGACACCGACGTCGCGCTGCAGCTGGCCGAGCGGTTCGGGCCGGAGCTGGAGCGGCTGCACCTGGAGCCGCTCTTCCGCGACATCGAGATGCCGCTGATCGAGGTGCTGGCGGACATGGAGTGGGCCGGCATCCGCATCGACGAGCCCTTCTTCGCGCGGATGAACGAGGAGCTGGTCGTCAAGCTGCGCGAGGTGGAGCGCGAGATCTACGCGGAGGCGGGGACGGAGTTCAACATCGGCAGCAACCTGCAGCTCCGCGAGATCCTCTTCGTGCGGCTGGGGCTCCCCATCATCAAGCGCACCAAGACGGGCGCCTCCACCGACGTGGACGTGCTGCAGGCTCTGGCTGCGCAGGGGCACACCCTTCCCACGCTGCTCATGAAGTACCGCCAGCTGGAGAAGCTGCGCGGCACCTACGTGGAGGCGCTGCCGGTAATGGTGAACCCGGAGACGGGGCGCATCCACACCTCGTTCAACCAGACGGTGGCGGCCACGGGGCGCCTCTCCTCCACCGATCCGAACCTGCAGAACATCCCCATCCGCACGGAGATGGGCGCCGAGATCCGCCGCGGCTTCATCCCGGCGGAGGGGAACGTCTTCGTGTCGGCGGACTACTCGCAGATCGAGCTGCGCATCCTGGCGCACTACTCCGGCGATCCCGCGTTCGTGGAGGCCTTCCGCTCCGGCGCGGACATCCACCGCCAGACCGCGGCCCTCATCTTCGGCGTGGCGCCGGAGGAGGTGACGAAGGAGATGCGCGACCGGGCGAAGACCACCAACTTCGCCATCATCTACGGCATCGGCCCCTTCTCGCTCGCCGGCCGCCTGGGCATCACGCAGGCGGAGGCGAAGACGTTCATCGAGCAGTACTTCGAGCGCTTCCCCGGCGTGCGCCGCTACCTGGACGAGCAGATCGAGTTCGGGCGCACGCACGGCTACGTGGAGACGATTACGGGCCGCCGCCGCTACATCCCGGAGATCACCTCGCGCAACTTCAACGTGCGCGCCTTCGGCGAGCGCGCGGCGACCAACGCCCCCATCCAGGGCTCCTCCGCGGACCTGATCAAGATCGCCATGATCCGCATCCACGAAGAGCTGAAGCGCGACTCCGGCGGCGCCCGCATGCTGCTGCAGGTGCACGACGAGCTCCTCTTCGAAGTCCCCCAATCCGGCGCCGACGCCCTGCTGGCCCGCGTGCGCGACCACATGGAGAACGCGATGCAGCTGGACGTGCCGCTGCGGGTGGAGAGCGGAACGGGAACGAATTGGCTGGAAACCAAGTAGGGGAATGGGGAATAGGGGGAATGGGGAATGGGTGGATCCGCGCCGGGCGGGGTGCCGGGTGCATTCGCCGGGTTGGGGCGTCGGCGGATCGTTCGATTCCCCATTCCCCATTCCCCATTCCCCATTCCCCATTCCCCCTCCGGTCGCTATCCTGTAAGCCCATCCCCACACCCAAGCACGAGGTCCACGCCATGGCCGGCATTCGCGCACTGAGCGCCCCGGGCGCCCGTCCATGACGGACGGCACACCGACGGACACCGCGCCGCGCCCCTTCATCGTGGGGATCAGCGGCGACTCCGGGAGCGGCAAGAACACGGTGGCGCAGGGCGTCCGCGAGCTGCTGGGGCCGGAGCGCGTCGCCACCCTGGAGCTGGACGACTACCACCGCTTCACCCGCGCCGAGCGCGAGGAGATGGGGCTCACCGCGCTCCACCCATCCGTGCACAACCTGGGGCTGGTGAGGGAGCACCTGGCGCTCTTCCGCCGCGGCCGCCCCATCCGCAACCGCGCGTACGACCACAGCGACGGCACCTTTGGCGCCCAGCGCGTGCTGGAGCCCAACGAGGTCGTGATCGTCCGCGGGCTGCTGGGCTTTCCCACGGACGACCTGCGCGAGATGTACGACCTGGCCGTCTTCCTCTACCCCGAGCCGGAGCTCCTCTTCCGCTGGAAGCTCCGGCGCGACGTCAGGACGCGCGGCTACACCGAGGCGCAGGTCCTCAAGCACATCGCGCAGCACCTGCTGGACAGCAAGGAGTACGTCCTGCCCCAGGCCGAGCGCGCGGACGTGGTGGTGCGCTACGAGGTACCCGAGTGGGACGCCCCCGACAGCGAGGTGCGCGCCTCCGTCCTCCTCCGCCGCCACGCCGCCGACGTGATCCGCGGCCAGGGGAAGCTGGAGCGCTTCGGCGGGCACGTGCGGGTGGAGGAGGAAGCGGATGGCGTGGTGCTGCACGTGGAGAGCGGCCTGGCCGGCGAGGCGCTGGACGCCTGGGCCGGCGAGCGCTTCCCCGACACCTACCGCCCCGAGCTGGTCGGCCGCCACATGGGCGCCGAGGGCGAGATGACGCGCCTCCGCCCGCTGGCCTTCTCGCAGGTCCTGGTCGCCGCCCTCGCCCAGCACCTGCGGCAACCGGCGGTGGAGGCGGCGTGAGGGGCCCTCACCCCCGGCTCGTTACACTCGCCTGCCCCCTCTCCCGATAACAGGAGAGGGCTCCGCCCTCTGTTATCGAGAGAGGGGGCGTGGGTACCGTGGCGCGACACCGGATGCCGTAGGGGCGCGATTTATCGCGCCCGTGTCACGGACTGCTCCGTCGCCCGCCCCCGCACGCCGATTTCGGTAGGGGCAGACCTGCGTGTCTGCCCGCCCTCTCCGCCGCACCGACGCCCGCTCCCCGCGCCCTCCGCATGCCCGATCCGCGCCTCCCGACGCCCTCCGAAGATTTCTCCACCGCGCAGGGGTTCCAGTTCGCGTTCCGGTGCGCGCGATGCGGCGCGGAATGGAGATCGGAGTTCGAGCGGCACGCGGTGCTGACGCTGGACAGGGCGCTCGGGGCCGCGGACGATCTGCTGGGCGGGATGTTCGGTGCGGCGCGCACGGCGATTCACGAGACGCGCGGCCCCGCGTGGGATCGCGGGCACGACGAGGCCCTCGCCCGCGCGGCCGGGGAGGCGCGCCGTCACCTCCACCGCTGCACGCGCTGCGCGGACGACGTGTGCGCCGCCTGCTGGAGCGAGGACGCGCGGATGTGCACCCCGTGCGCGGTCGCGCCGGAGGCCAGGGTCGCCGCGCCCGCGGCCGAGGTGCCCGCCGTCGAGGTGCCGGAGTGCGGCGCGTGCGGGACGCCGGTCAGCGGGGGGCGGTTCTGTCCCGTGTGCAGCGCGCCGCTGAACCTGCCGTGCAACTGCAAGGGGTGCGGCGCCGTACTGGCCGCGTCCGCGCGGTTCTGTTCCCAGTGCGGCGCGGCCGCGTAGCGCCCCTTTCCCTTCCAGGAGGTCGAGATGAGCGAAGATGTCACCGGGAGCGGCCGGGGTGCGGGCGGCACCGAGGGCGGTGTGGGCGCCTTCCTGCTGGGTGTGGCGATGGCCTCGGCCGGGGCCTACCTCGTCACCAGCCGCGTGGTGGTGACGACGGGGGGATGGCGCCTGTGGGGGGTGAGCGGGTTCGGGATGTCGCTGATCCCGTTCATGGCGGGGGTCGCGCTCCTCTTCTTCAACGGGCGCAACCCGCTGGGGTGGCTCCTGTCGGTGGCGGGAGTCGCCATCATCTTCGCCGGCATCCTGATGAACCTGGACGTCTACTTCCAGCCCACCTCCCTCTTCAGCACCCTGATGATGCTCGGGCTGCTGATGGGCGGCATCGGGCTGATCGCGCGCTCGCTGCGGCCCTGGGCATAGGGTCCTCTCCCCGCTCGTTCCTCGCCGCCCCTCTCCCGAATCGCTGGGAGAGGGGCGGTTTGCGTGTGTCCGTGCCCGCCGCAGGGATTCGCGCCGGAGGCGGGCACGGGCAGCCACGTGGGGCGGCCCCTACGGGATTGGTGTACGTGGGCGGGGGTCTGCGTGGTGCAGGCGGTGGGCAGACACGCAGGTCTGCCCCTACGGGCGTCGGTGGGTGGGGGCGGCAGAGCGGGGGAGGGCACGGGCGCGATAAATCGCGCCCCTACGGGACCTGTGCGGCGCAAACGGAAACTCCCCCTCACCCGCCCTGCGCCCCCGCAGGCGGGGGAGGGGGCCGGGGGGAGGGGGCCGTTGTTTCCCGCCCCCTCTCTCGATAACAGAGGGCGGAGCCCTCTCCTGTTATCGGGAGAGGGGGCAGCGAGGAACGAGCGGGGGTGAGGGCCCCTCACCGCATCAGCTTCGACTCCATCCGCGCGTGGCGCTGCAGGTACGCCAGCCAGCCGCGCACGGTGAGCGGGCCGAACTGGTCGTGCGGCACCGTGCGCGCGAGGTCGGTGGTGGTGAGCTGGGCGGCGAGGGCCACCGTGTCCGCGCGCGTGGAGGCGAGCTCCGTCTGGAGGGCGCGCCAGTCCGTGTCGGTGGGCTTGTGCGGATGGTGGCCGCCGGGCTCGAAGGGATCGCCGAGGAAGACGCGCAGGCGCTGCTGGCCCCAGCGCTCGATGCCGATGATGTGGCGGAGCCGCGCCACGTTCGCCGGCGTGCCCTCCTTGCCGGCGATCCGCTCGCGCACCTCGTCGCCCGACGAGCTCAGGGTGGAGGCCAGGTCCACGACCGACTGGCCGCGGACCGGGCGCTCGAACATCATCCGCCCGGCCCACTGGAAGAACCCCTGCTTCAATCCCATACGGCTTTTCCTCCGGGGCTAACGCGTCCAGACGTTGTTGGTGCGGTCCCGGTCCGGAAGGCGGTTCGCCGGGTCGATCTCGGCGCGCGTGACCTCCGAGGGGAGCGTCAGGACGGCGTCGTAGCCGCTGCCGCCGAAAAACACGGACTCGGGAAGGCGCACCTCGCGCGTCTGGCCGTTGGCCATCGTGACGCGAAGGGTGGCCGGCATCACCACTTCGGACCGCGCCGCCACGCGAATGGTGGCCGTGGTGCCCTGCCCGCCCTCCGCGGCGGCGTTCGTCACGCGCTCCACCGCCAGGTCCAGCGGCGCCGTGCCGTAGAACCAGCCGCGCCAGAACCAGTCCAGCTTGCGGCCCGATACGTCCTCCATGGTGCGGAAGAAGTCGGCCGGCATCGGGTGCTTGTACGCCCAGCGGCGGATGTACTCGCGGAAGCCGCGGTCGAACGCCTCCGGCCCGATCACCTCGTCGCGCAGCAGGTGCAGCGCGTACGCCGGCTTGCGGTAGCCGGTGATCCCCAGGAGGTTGCGCGGAATGCGGTCCGCCGGCGTCATCAGCGGCACCACGCCCACGCTGTCGCGGAAGCGCTCCACCTGCCGCCGGTAGAAGGTGCGCGTGTCGGTGCCGGGGAACCGGCGGTCGTTCGCCCAGGTGTCGATGAAGGTGTTGAACCCTTCGTCCATCCACGCGAAGAGGCGCTCGTGGTTGTGCACGATCATGGGGAACCACTCGTGCCCGTGCTCATGCGCGATCGTGCCGAAGACGCCCTGCACGTCGCCCGTGGAGTGCACCATCACGAACATCGGGTACTCCATCCCCCCCACCGGCCCGGCGACGCTGGTGGCCTGGGGCCAGGGGTACGGGAACCAGCGGTCGGAGAACTCGCGGATCGAGAAGCAGGTCATGTCCGCGGCCGTCACCCACGCGGTGGCGTCCGGCTGGTAGTACGCGTGGCACTGCACGCCACGGGTGCTTTCCGAGTCCCACCGGAACCGCGGCGATGCGCTCCAGGCGAAGTCGGGAACGTTGCGTGCCTGAAAGCGCCAGGTGAGCGTGCCCGTGGTGCGCGGGCGGGTGGCGGCCGTCCCCACCTCGGCGGCCGAGATGATGGCCACCTGCGCCGTGTCGCGCGCGGCGCGGGCGAGGCGCTCGCGCTGCGTGGCGGTGAGCACCTCCAACGGGTTCTGCAGCGTCCCCGTGGATGCCATCACGTAGCTGGCGGGGAGCGTCACGGCCACGTCGTAGTCGCCGAACTCGCGGTAGAACTCGCCCTGTCCCAGGTACGGCTGCGTGTTCCACCCGCGCACGTCGTCGTAGACGGCCATGCGCGGGTACCACTGCGCGATCTCGTACAGGTCGCCCTGCCGCGCCAGCCGGTCGGAGCCGTACTCCGGAATTCGGAAGCGCCACGACATGCTGAACGTGGTGCTCGCCCCCGGCGCCAGCGGCGCGGGAAGGTCCAGCCGCGCCATCGTGTCGTAGATGTACGGCGTGACGGCCGCGCCCCCGGCGCGCACGTTCATCAGGTCGATGCCGCCCTGGAAGTTGCGCGCGCCCCAGCGCGAGTCGGACGGGTTCTGGAACGAGCCGAGGCTCCCCGGCCGGTAGAGGTTCTGATCCACCTGCAGCCAGACGAAGCGGAGCGTGTCCGGCGAGTTGTTGCGGTAGGTAATCGTCTCGCTCCCCGAGAGGACCTCGGCCGCGGTGTCCAGCGACGCCTCGATGCGGTAGTCGGCGCGCTGCTGCCAGTAGCGCGGGCCGGGCGCGCCGCTGGCGGTGCGGAAGAGGTTCGCGGCGGGCAGGTCGAGCGGCCGGAAGACGGAGGTGTCCGTCCCCGCCCCCGCCATGCTCTGCGCCGCCGACGGCGCCGCGGCCAGCACCGCGGCTCCCAGCAATGCGATGATTCCCTTCATGGTCACACGTGGGGTCGTCTGGGTTTGCAAGGTGTTCGGTGCGCGCAAGATACGCCTCGCGTGCGGGGCCCGCCAGACGAGCGTTCGCCGCGGCGGGCGCACCTCGACGGCAGCGTCGGGCCCGCCGTGCTAGTGGTCCGCCCGCACCACCATCACGCCCCCCAGCGTGAGCACGGCGCCGAGCACGGCCCAGCCGGTCGGGCTCTCCTTCAGCAGCACCGCGGCCGCGATCATGGCGACCACGGGCGTCAGGTTGGAGAAGATGGCCGTCCGCGTGTTCCCGATCCGCTCCACGCCCCGGTACCAGATGAGATACGCGAGCCCGATTGCGAACAGGGCGGAGAAGAAGAGCCCGCCCCACGCCTTCGCGCCGACCACTTCCCACCGCTGGCACAGGAGGGCGGGCGTCCCGAGCGCCACCAGGCCGATGGTCCCCACCCACAGCGTCCACGCGGTGGTCTGGATGGAGCCGTAGCGATCCACGATGGGCCGCGCGCCCACGGTGTAGAGCGCCCACACCGCCGCCGCGACCACGAGGATCAGGTTCCCTACGAGCGCGGCGTGCCCTTCCAGCAGCGCGCCGGCCCCCGTCACCAGCCCGATCCCCAGCACGGAGAGCGCGGCGCCGGCCCAGGTGCGCCACCCCGGGCGCTCGTGCCCGGTGAGCATCGAGAAGAAGGCCGTCAGGATGGGCGTGAGCGCCAGGATCAGCGCGGCGCTCCCCGCGCGGGTGCGCGCCAGGCCCAGGATGAAGCACATCTGGTAGGCCACGTTCCCCAGCAGCCCCAGCGCCACGATGCGCGCCAGGTGCCGCCGCTCGGGGAGCACGAGCGCGCCCTGCACGCGCAGCACGATCCCCACGAACACCGACGCAACCACGAAGCGCATCGCGTTGAAGGCGAGCGGCTCGAAGACGGCCAGCGCGCTCTTGACCACGGCGAAGTTGACGCCCCACACGAGCACCATCATCGCCAGCGCGCTCTCGGTCCACCCCCACCCCGGCACCGGCCCCGTGGCCTCCGCCCCCAGCCCCGCCTCGATCTCCCGCCGCGTCGTCGCCATCCGATCCGCCCTTCATCGTAAAACGAACGAGGGGAAGAGCTGGCCTCTTCCCCTCTCACCAAGCGCATCTCGCTGGAATGTAACGCCTACTCCGGCTCTCCAGAACGCTCCAGGAGCGCCTGTGTCGCCTGACGGAGGAAGCTGACCGGCTGCTCGCGCGCCACGGTCGGGAACGCATCGAGGAAGCTGTCGATGGTGTCCCCCTCCTCCAGGTAGTCCAGCAGCGCCTGGACCGGCACCCGCGTCCCGACGAACACCGGCGTGCCGCCCAGGATCTCGGGATGACTGTGTACGACCGGCTCTTGGGTCATCGCCTTGAAGCTTCGTGGGAGTGCTTCTCTCCGCATTCTCCGCGCCTCCGCGTGAGACTGCTGTTCAGCCGCGCGAGTACGGGGACTCCGCGTAGTTCGCCAGCAGGTCCGCGGGGTCGTCGTAGATGGCTACGGCGTCGCTGAGCTCCTCGTCGTCCCAGCCGCCGCAGCGCAGGGCCACGCAGGGGACGCCCGCACGCCGCGCGGCCTCCACGTCGTACGGCGTGTCGCCCAGCATCACCGCCTCGGAAGGCTTGCACCCCGCCTTCTCCACGGCGGCCTCGATGACGTCGGGGTCGGGCTTCGAGGCCTCCACGTCGGACTGCGAGGTCTTCTCCTCGATGAGGTCCTTGATCCCCGCCTTCTCCAGCAGCTTCCCCATGTCGTCCTTGCTGGCCGACGTGGCCACCACCAGCACCATCCCGTCCGCCTGGAAGCGCTCCAGAAGCTCGCGTGCCTGCGGGAAGGGCTGCAGCGAGGGGAGGTAGCGCTCCCGGAAGATCTCGCCGCGGCGCTTCTTCACCTTCTCCGCCTCGTCGGAATCGTCCTCGAGCCCGGTGAGCTCGGGGAGGACCTTGTCGCCGCCCATCCCGATCAGGCGGCGCACGTGGCCGAATTCGATGTCGAAGCCCATCTCCTTCCCCACGTCCACCCAGGCCTGGGCGTGGGCATCGTTGCTGTCGATCAGGGTCCCGTCGATGTCCAGGATCGCCGCGCGTACCGTCATTCGCCTTCCAGCTTCTTGAGGGGGTGTGGAGCAGGCCCGTTCAGGACCGCGCCGTCGGTGGCAAAGCGCGAGCCGTGGCAGGGACAGTCCCAGCTCCGCTCCAGCCCGTTCCACTGCACCACGCATCCCAGGTGCGTGCAGATGGCGGAGTGCTCGTGCAGTTGGCCGCTCTCGTCGCGATAGGCGGCCACCTTGTGCAGGCCGCGCTGCAGCACCGCCCCCGTCCCCGGCGCGATGTCGTCGGCCGACTTCACGTCGCCGCCCAGCGGCAGCAGGTCGGTGTACTGGATGGCCACGTCCGCGTTCTCCATCGCGAACTCCTTCACGGAGTCGGTGGAGATCGTCTTCCGCTTCGGATCGTAGAGCTTCTCCCACGGGTTGGGGCGCCCCAGCACCAGGTCCGAGATCAGGATGCCCGCGATGGTGGAGTGCGTCATCCCCTGCCCGCTGTCGCCGGTGGCGATGTACACGTTCTTCTGGCCGCCGGGGTCGCGCCCGATGAACCCGATGAAGTCCATCGGCTCCAGCACCTGCCCGCTCCAGCGCAGCGTCACCTGCTCGATGGGGAAGCGCTCGCGCGTCCACGCCTCCAGCCGGTCGAAGCGGATCTGCATGTCGTTCTCGTGCCCCGTCTTGTGGTCCTCGCCGCCCACCACGAGCATCTCGTGCGTCAGGTCGCCGGGGATGCGGGCGAGGCGCACGTAGTGGTAGTGCTCCAGCGTGTCCCAGTAGAGCCCGTGCTGCACCGAGCCCGTGGGGATGCGCGCGCCGATGACGTAGGTGCGGTAGGGCGCCTGCTTCGTGTGGATGGTAAGCCGGTCGTTGATCGGCGAGTTGGTGGCCACCACCACCGCCCCCGCGCGCACCTCGAACCCTTCGCCGCGCGCCGCCGGCCGGTCGCCGCCCTCCACCTCAAGCACGTGGTTCCGCGTGTGGATGCGTCCCCCGTCGCGCTGGATGCAGCGGGCGAGCCCCTCAAGGTACTTGAGCGGATGGAACTCCCCCTGCCGCGAGAAGCGGAGTCCCGGCCCGCTGTCGAACGGGACGGGGAGTTTCTCCACGATCTCCACGGTCGCGCCGGCGCGGCGGGCGGCGTCCAGCTCGGTCTGCAGGAAGTCGGGGGTCTCGTTGGGCGCCAGGAAGAAGTAGCCGTCCACGTGCTGGTAGTCGCACTCGATCCCTTCCGCCGTGGCGATCTCGCCGATGCGGTCGACGGCGGCCTGGTGGCTCTGGTAGATGAGCTTCGCGCCCTCCTCGCCGTGCACCTTTTCGAGGACGTGGTAGTAGTCGTCCTGGGCGCTGGCCAGGTGTGCCGTCGTCTGCCCCGTCTCCCCCCCGCCGATCCCGTTGTCGTCAAGGACCACGACTTTTTTCCCTTCGCGGGCCAGTAGGTACGCGGTCGTCATCCCGGCCAGCCCCGCGCCCACCACGCACACGTCCGCCTCCGCCTCGCCGCGCAGCGGGGGGAACTCCGGCTGCGGGTTGGTCGTCTCCCACACCGACACGGACCTTTCCGATGATCTCATAGACCTTCTCCCTGGCTCGCGTACCCGTTGAACAGCGGGCCGCGGTCGTTGCAAGTGCCGTGCGCTGCCTGGCGCCTGGCGACTGAAGTCGCGGCAACAACCGCGGGAAGTCTCCCTGCGGGGACTACGCGGCCGCGGCTGATCCTCGGATTCGAGTCCGCGCAGGCGGACTTTGTGCTTTCGTTGCAGCGACTTCAGTCGCCCGCAACAAGGCGCCCGCCTACGTTCCGCAGAACGTCGCGTGCACCCGTTCGTGCGCGGCCGGCGGCTCCATGTAATGCTCGAAGCCCGGCTGCGACTCGAATGGCTTCGCCAGCACCGCGAGCAACTCCTCAAAGGGCGCGAAGTCGTCGCGGTCCACGGCCGCGCGGATCACCGCCTCCACGCGATGGTTGCGCGGGATGAAGGCGGGGTTGGCGGCGAGCATGGCGGCGCGGCGCGTCTCCTCGTCACCCGGCTCCTCCTCCAGGCGCCGACGCCAGCGCTGCGCCCATTCGTCGAAGGCGGCGGGGACGCCGAAGAGGCTGCGCACGCCCTCGTCGTCGCCCTCGCTGAGCCGTCGAAAGGTGAGGGTGAAGTCCGCCATCCCGCTTGCCATCGCCTCCAGCAGGTCGCGCGCGAGCTCCGGGTCGCCCTCGCGTTGCGTGAGCAGGCCCAGCTTGCGCGCGAGTCCCGCGTGGTAGGCCCGCTCGAAGACCGGCGCGAAGGCGTCCAGCGCCTCGTTCGCCTCGTCCGCCGCGGCCTCGTTCGTGTCGGCGAGCAGGGGGAGGAGGCACTCCGCCAGCCGCACCAGGTTCCACTGCGCGATCGACGGCTGGTTGGCGTAGGCGTAGCGGCCCTGGACGTCGATGGAGCTGAAGACGGCGCCCGGGTCGTACTCGTCCATGAAGGCGCAGGGCCCGTAGTCGATCGTCTCGCCGGCGACCGACATGTTGTCCGTGTTCATCACGCCGTGGATGAACCCCACCAGCAGCCACTGGGCGATGAGCTCGGCCTGCGCCCGCGCGACGGCGGCCAGGAACGCCTTGTACGGCCGCTCCGCGCCGGCCGCGTCCGGGTAGTGCCGGGCGATGACGTGGTCCGCGAGCGCACGCAGCCCCTCCACATCGCCGCGGCTGGCGAAGAACTGAAAGGTGCCCACGCGGATGTGGCTGGAGGCGACGCGGGCGAACACCGCGCCGGGAAGCATCGTCTCCCGCCTGACCCTTTCGCCGGTGATCACCGCTGCGAGCGCGCGCGTGGTGGGGATGCCGAGCGCCGCCATCGCCTCGCTCACCAGGTATTCGCGCAACACCGGCCCCAGCGCGGCCCTTCCATCGCCGCGCCGCGAGTAGGGCGTGGGGCCGGCGCCCTTGAGCTGCACGTCGCGGCGCACCCCGCGGCTGTCAATCACCTCGCCGAGGAGGATCGCGCGGCCGTCCCCCAGCTGGGGCACGAACCCGCCGAACTGGTGCCCTGCGTACGCGGTCGCGATCGGCTCGGAGGTCGCGGGCACGAGGTTGCCGGCCAGCACCTGCACGCCTTCGTCGCTGGCGAGCCAGTCCGGATCCAGGCCCAGCTCGGCCGCCAGCGGCGCGTTGACCTTGATCAGCCGCGGCGCCGCAACCGGCGTGGGCGCCACGCGGGCGAAGAAGCGGTCGGGAAGCCGCGCGTAGCTGTTGTCGAAAGGAGGTTGAACCATGGTCTGGAGCTCCGGTCATGCTTGGGTGTGGAGCACCTCCCTCGCACAACCCACGCCCGCCAGGCCACAAAGACACATAGGGCACGGAGACTTAATCTCCGTGCCCCATGGTGGTGCGTTGGTGCGTTGGTGCGTTGGTGCGTTGGTGCGGACGGTCCGGGGCCGGCGCAGGGGCCGGCGCCGGGGGCTGAAGCCCCCGGCTGGTACGACGGGAAGACGGCTGAAGCCGTCTCGGGAATCACGGCATCCCCCAACCTTTGTCATCCTGAGCGACGCGCGTCACCGCCCTTTCCCGTGCTCCAGACTGTGGCGCGGAGCGAAGGATCTACCGCGCGTGACGAGGGGCTCGCGATGACCCGCTGTCCTCGTGCCTCGCCGGCTAGATCCTTCGTTCGCCGCGCAGTGCTCAGTGCCCAGCAGGCGTCGGAGAGGCGGCTCTCTTAGGATGACAAATTGTAGGTGACGTCCAGCCTGCTGTTCCCGTCCCCTGTCCGCCGCCCTGGCCCGTCCCCCTCACGCACTCACGCACTAACGCACTCACGCACTTCCGTTCAGAAACTCACCCACCAGTTCGCCTTCAGCATCACCACGTTCGACGCCTCGGTGTTCCAGAGCGCGTCGAGGTTGCGGCGGAAGCGGAACTGGCCGTCGGTGACGTCGTCCGAGCCGCCGCGGGAGTGCGACCAGGCCAGGAAGAGCGTGGAGCCCGGCCGGTACTCCCAGCGCGCCACCGCGTTCAGGTTGAAGTCGCGCACGCTGAAGTCCGGGTTGCCGAAGCGGAAGGCGCCCGCATCGTAGCCGTCGTCGTCTCGCGTGACGGTGAGCGGGGTGAAGCGGTCCGCGAAGCGCCCGGCACCCGGCGCGGTGGGCTCGCGGAAGCCGCCGTACCTGCCCGCGCTCATGAACGGCTGCGCGTAGAGCTGCAGCGAGAACGTGGGCGAAAAGGTCTTGTTCACCCGCGCCGACATCCCGAACGTGCGCTGGTCCAGCTCGCCGAAGACGTAGCGCGTCGTGCCCGCCACCTCCGGCGCATCCACGTACTGCCACGCCGTGTTGTAGCGCGAGTAGAACGGCGACGCGGAGAAGCGCAGCGAGGGCGTCGGGCGCCATCCCAGGCCGGCGGAGACGCTGTAGCGCCAGCCGGAGTCCTCGTCGCGCAGGCCCCAGTTGAAGCCGGCCTCGCCCGTGAGGCGCTTACGGTCGTCCGAGCTCCCGCCCATCCACCCGCTGAGGCCGCCCGGCTCCAGGATGGCGGCGCCGCCGCGCAGCGCGCGCGTGTCCCATCCGCCAAAGGAGCGCTCCACGCCGCCCCACGCGTTCCAGTAGTTGAGGAAGCGCGCGGAGCCGTTCACGTTCAGCGCCCGCCCGGCGCGCTCCCACCCGAAGTTGCGCGCCTCCCAGGCGTTGCCGCCCAGGTTCCAGTCGCGGAACACCTTCCCCGGCGTGTGATGGATGTGCCGCATCCAGAAGACGTTCACGATCTCGTCCGCCGCGCGCTGGAAGCCCAGGTCGTTGGTCTCGAAGCCGGGGGAGCGGATGGAGCCCAGGAAGCCGCCCTGCCACTTTCCCTTCACCTTGGCCACGTCGTAGCTCCCCGCCCACCCCGCCAGCGAGGTAGCCGACGAGTCGAAGCGGAGGTAGCTCTGGCCGGGACGCTGGAAGTAGCGCGCGCTGGAGCCCTGCGCGTTCCCGATCGCCTCGGTGCTCCCCTCGATGCGCGAGCCCAGCACCCACAGGCGGGCGGAGTACGTGTCGTTGCCCCAGCGGTGCTGCGCGTCCGCGCCGCCGGCGAAGGCGCGCGAGCGGAGCCAGTCCATCCCCGTGCCGTCCAGCCGCCGGATGACGCCCGTGGTCACCGCGCCGAACTGCGTCTTGCCGCCGTTCAGCTCGCGGCGGGCGCGGATGACGCTGTAGTTGGTCATCGGCTCCACCACCTGGTCGCTGCGCGCGCCGCCGGCGTCCAGCACGGTGGCGCGCTCCTCGGCGGTGAGGGCGTTCATCACGCCGATCGACCAGCCGCGCCCGATCTGGCCGCTCAGCTTGGCGGCGCCCAGGATGTGCGTCTGCCCCGGCTGGTCCGCGTAGCCGCCCTCGGGCACGTCCACGCCGCCACGCGGAGCGCGGCCTACCCGGCGTGAGTAGAAGAGCGACTCGTTGCCGCCGTCCCCATCGCCCAGGCCGATGCCGAAGCGAAAGATGTCCGCGCCCTCGGTGAAGAAGGGGCGGCGTTCGGAGAGAAAGGTCTCGAAGGCGCTGAGGTTCACTTCGGACGGATCGGCCTCCACCTGCCCGAAGTCGGGGTTGAAGGTGGCGTCGAGCGTCAGGTTGGAGGTGACGCCGTACTTCACGTCCAGCCCCACCGAGCCGCGGATCTCGCTGGACGAGTAGAACGGGTTCGCCTCGTCGCCGGGCGCGCGGGTGACGCCGGAGACGGTGTACGGAAGCAGCTCCAGCCGGCGCGGCGCGGGGAGGTTGCTCAGCCCGCGCAGCTCGCCGAACCGGGCCACCTGGCGCGGCTCGTCGCGCTTGACGGGCGACCAGTACGACTGCTCGTTTTCGCGCTGCACCACGCGCAGCGCCTGGAAGCCCCACACGCCGTCGCCGCCTGTCGCGAAACGCAGCGCCGAGAGGGGGATGCGGTACTCCGCCGTCCACCCCAGCGAGTCGCGCGATACCGCCACGGACCATACCGCGTCCCACCCGGTGTCGTCGTTGGCGCCGTCGGCGATGGTCATGTCGCGCTTCACGCCCGCCGGGTTCACGGCGAAGATGTACGCCGTGCGCCGGTCGTGGCGGGAGTCGAAGCCCACCATCAGCCAGTCGCTGGAGGAGTCCTCGTCGCGGCGGGTGAGCTGCGCGGAGATCTTGTTGGGCTCGGGATCGTAGGCGCGGGCCGCCACGTAGACGGCTTCGTTGTCGAACGCCACCCGCATCACCGTGCGGAAGCGGGAGGGCTCGCCCTCCTTGGGCTCGCGCTGCGTGAAGCCGCCGATGGTGTCCGCGGCCATCCAGACGGCGTCGTCCAGGCGGCCGTCGAGGGTGGGGGCTCCGGCGGTGGGGGTGAGGCGGTACGCGGCTACCTGGCGGACGGCGTTCGTGCTGTCCGAGGCCGGCGCCGCCAGGGCAACGGCGCCGGCCAGGAGAAGGGTGCCCAGCATATGAGGTGCTCCTGCGTGTGCAGGTCTATGGAGACGGTGAGGCGCGGCTCACCTTGGTGGGGGTCTGCTACGGGATCAGCGGTCGGCCAGTTTCACGCTTCCGCTGAAGGTGCGAAGCTCCACGCGCGCCCCGCCCCGCCCCAGCAGCACCTCGCGCTCGCGCTTCGAGCTGCGGGTCACGCGCGCCCCGGCGACCGCCAGCTCCATGTCGCCGCTGAAGGTGGTGAACTCCACCTCCGCGCCGGTGCCGCGGGGGAGCCGCATCTCGATCTCGCCGCTGTGGGTGCTGACGGTGGTGGTGCCGCCGCGCTCCAGTGCGCCCGCGATGGTCACGTCGCCGGACACCGTCTCGAAGTCGCCCCGCAGCCGCTGCCCCTCCACCCGGATGTCGCCGCTCACCGTCTGCACCTCCGCGCGTCCACCGATGGTGGGCGCGGTCACGGTGCCGCTCACCGACTGCGCGCGCAGGCTCCCCGCCCGCGCCGAGACGCCGATGTCGCCGCTTACCGTCTGCGCCTCCACCTCGGTGCGCACGTCGCCGCCGAGCCGCAGGTCGCCGCTGATGGACTGGGCGCGCACGCGGTCGGTGACCACGTCGATCTCCACCTCGCCGGAGCGGGTGTTGACCTCCAGGTCGGCGGGACGTCCGCCCACCTGCACGTTGCCGCTGACGGTGTTCACGGTGGTGGACCCCGTCATCCCCCGCACGTCCGCATCGGCGGAGGTGGTGCGGACGACGAGCGTCTTGCGGGCGGGGATGCGGACCTCAATGTCCGACCCGCTGGAGTTGCGATGGCTGCGGGGCATGACGACCTGTACGTAGGTGCGGTCGCCCTCGGTGCGCAGGTCCAGCCGCTCGACGCCGCGCCCGAGCTCCCCGGTGACGTGCACCTCGTTCCTGTTCCACGCCACCACGCGCACGCTTCCGGAGACGAGGGTGATGTCCACGGTGCCGCCCGGCCCCGTGGCGCGCCGCTGGTCCACGTGCTGCTGCGCGCACGCCGGCGTTACGATGCAAGCCGCGATCAGGGCGGCGGTGGCGAATCCGGGCTTCATGGGATGTATGGTTCTGTGAGGATGACTGGCTGTTGTGATAGTGCGTTAGTGCGTTAGTGCGTGAGTGCGTTTAAAAGCCATGCGGTGCTGTGCTGGCGGATGGCGGCCGCGCCGTAATCCAACGCACTTCCGCACTCACGCACTAACGCACTTCCGTTCTACAGTTCGACCGCCTGCTGCAACACGTTCAGCTTCTGCCCGTAGGCGTCGGCGAGCATGTCGGTCAGCTCGCGGCTGTTGGGGTCCTTTACCAGCGCCTCGCGCGACTGGCGGATCGCCTCGTCGATGATGCGCAGGTTGGTCTCCAGCGTCTTCACCGTCTCGGGCGCGAGGGTGGCGCGCCGGGCCGTGAGGACGCGCTCCAAGTCCGCGATGGCGACTTCGTAGTCCTGCTCCGCGGGCTTGAAGGCGACCAGCGCCGTCGGCGTGGCGGTGGACGGCGCGGCCACGCTCTGCACCGGGGCGCTCGCGACCGGCGCACTGACGGCAGGCTCTCGCTTCTCCATCACCTTGAGGGTGATGAGCGACGATGAGACCGCCACGCCCACGATGGTCGCGGCCATGGTGAGCCAGCGCGGCGCCTGCCAGCGGCGCGCGCTGGTGATGGACACCACGTCCGTCCGCGGCTCGATGCGGGCGGCGATCCCAGCCCACAGGTCGCGGCCCGGAGTCATTTCCAGCGGCAGGGTGGCGACGTCTTCCACCAGCGAGCGGAGCGCCTCCGCCTCGGCGCGGCAGTCGCCGCAGACGGCCAGGTGGAACTCCACCGCCTGGCGATCGTCGTCGGGAAGCTCGTTGGCCGCCCAGTCGTCCAGCCGCTCCAGCACGTATTCGTGATTCATCTTCCAAGCATCTCCCGCAGAAGCCTGCGCGCCCGGTGGAGCTGTGCCTTGCACGTGCCCACCGCGGTTCCCTGCATCTCCGCGATCTCCTCGTGCTTGTACCCTTCCACGTCGTGGAGGACCAGCACCGCGCGTGCGCCCGGCGGCAGCGCCGCGATTGCCCGCTCCAGGTCGATCGCGTCGCACGGGTCGTGGCTGCGCGACGGAGTTTCGTATGATTCCAGATCGTCGGTCACCAACACCTTCGCCACCCTCACCTTCTCCGACCGGCGGTCGCCCAGCACCACGTTCACGGCCAGCCGGTGCAGCCAGGTGCTGAAGGCGCTCTTCCCCTCGAACGACCCGATCTTCTCCCACGCCCGCACGAAGACGTCCTGCGTGAGCTCCTCGGCGCGGCCGGGGTCGCCGCACAGCCGCATGCAGAGCGCGTACACCCGCCCCAGGTTCTCGCGGTACAGCTGCTCGAACGCGGCTACGTCGCCCTGTTGTGCGCGCCGCACGGCAAGGCTCGCCGTGGGGGCGAGTACCGTCGGCTCAGCCTGCATCGCGATCATCCAATCGCACCGGGGAGGGGTGGGGCTTCCTGCCTTCGGGGATAGGATGCCGCCCGGGGCGCGATGGTTTAAACGGGTGCGTCATGGGGAGGGAGCTCGTACAGCGGGGGAGCACCGGCCGCGGAGTGGCGGGCGGTGTGGGAGGGAGGGATTGGAAATCTGTTTGCGGGGAGGTGGGACGGCAAGTGTTTCCGGGGCGGGGGGGAGGCCCCTCGCCCGGCGGTTGAAACCGCTTCAACGACTGCGGGAAGCCTGCCTTCGCAGGCTACGGGGGCGGTGGTGCGGGGGTGATCGGTGCCAGCGCGGACACCGGTGCGGCGGCGGGGAACCGGTGCGGGAGGCAAGCGTCGGTGCGGCGGCGGGGCGCCGGGGGATGAATCCCCCGGCTGGAACTACGCGAAGGCGGCTGAAGCCGGCTCGTGCGCCGCCAGCTACGGTGCGTTACAGAGGTTCCCTGTGTGGAACCGCGCTCGTCTGCGTGCATCCGACAGAGCGCTGATCGCGTTCAGAAACCGTACTTCTCCGTCAGATGACGATGGTAATCCGCCTCATCCACGTCACCGCTGGCGATTCCCCTGAGGCGGCGAACTGCCGGAGTGAGATCGGCCTCTTCTCCATCAGTGGGAAGCTGGAGTAAGAAGTCGTTGACCAGTTTTGAGAGGGTCGTTCCATGCAACTCGCAGAATCTCTCACCGCGTCTTAGCGCGGCCGAATCCAGCGCCAGTTTCCGCGTTATTCGAGACATGGCACCTTGTGTCAGATCGGGGCGAAGCAGGGTTAGGACGGCCCTGATCGCCGCCGTTCCGCTCTGGCCGCACGGATCTCCGCATCAATGTCATCCATCGTAAGCTGATCCGTCCCGTTTCTGCGCGCGTCCTCCCGAACACGTGCGATCGCATGCTGGACGCGGAGCTGCCGGATGGCGATGTCGAGCTCGGCGGGATCTTCGAAGTCCTTGAGATCGACGGCCAACGCGAACGGCTCGCCGCCAGATGTCAGCGCGATGGTGTCTTCGGTGACGGCTTCGCGGATCTCATCCCATCGGTCCTGCGGGCCGTCGATGCTGATGAACTTCATGAGATCTCCCGGTGGGTAGGTGCCCGCTTCAGGAGGCAAATACCGGGCGAGTCCGCACGCGGGCGCGAGGGGAGCGGGGGCCAGGCTTACTCGACGGTGTGGCCGCTGTACAGCTCCTCGATCTGGGCGCGGTAGCGCTGTTCGACGGCTTTGCGCTTGATGCTGAGCTTGGGGGTCAGGAGGCCGGCGTCGATGGTGAACTCCTCGTGGATCAGGAGGACGCGCTTGGGGATCTCGTAGCGCGCGAAGCCCTTGAGGCGGCCGATCGTCTCGCGCTCCAGCAGCTCCGTGACGCGGCGGTCGGCGCAGAGGGTGGCGCGGTCGCCGGGGATGGACTGCTGCGCGGCCCACGGCTCCAGCGTCTCCCATTCGGGGACGATCAGAAAGGTGGTGAACGGGCGGCGGTCGCCCAGCATCACGATCTGCGCGACGAAGGGGGAGAGGAGCGCGACGTTCTCCATCGGCTGCGGCGCCACGTTCTTGCCGCCCGCGGTCACGATGATGTTCTTGAGGCGGTCCGTGATGCGCAGGAAGCCGTCCGGCGTGATCTCGCCGATGTCGCCCGTGTGGAACCAGCCGTCCGCGCCGATGGCCTCGGCGGTGGCGTCGGGGCGGTTCCAGTAGCCCTTCATCACGTGCGGTCCGCGGGTCAGGATCTCGCCCGTCTCCTCCGCGATCGCCACTTCGACGCCGGGGATGATGGCGCCGACGGTACCCAGCTTTACCTTGCCGGGCTTGTTCACCGCGATCACGGGCGAGGTTTCGGTGAGGCCGTAGCCCTCGTACACCGGCAGCCCCGCGGCGAAGAAGAACTTGGCCACGTCCTCGGAAAGGGGCGCGCCGCCGCTGACGAAGTTGCGCACGCGGCCGCCGGTGCGCGCGCGCAGCTTGGAGAAGACCAGCCGGTCCGCGAGGCGGTACTGGATGGCGAGCGCGCCGGAGGGCTGCGCGCCGGCGAGACGCAGATCGGCGACGCGGGTGCCGACGCCGAGCGCCCATCCGACGAGCGCCTTCTTGATCCCGGTGGCGCCGGTTACGCGGGAGTAGATCTTTTCGAAAAGGCGCGGCACCGCCACGGCGATGTTCGGCGCCACTTCGCCCATGTTGTCGACCACCTTTTCGAAGCTCTCGGCGTACGAGATGGACGCGCCCACGTCCCAGTACAGGTAGTCCACCATCCGCTCGAAGACGTGGCTCAGCGGGAGGAAGGAGAGCGTGCGGTCGCCGCTGAGAATGACGTCGGAGAGGCCGTGCTGCTGGCTCCCCGCGACGTTGGAGCAGAGGTTGAAGTGGGTGAGCATCACCCCCTTGGGGTCGCCCGTCGTCCCCGATGTGTAGATCAGTGTCGCGACCTCATCGCGCCCGACGGCGAGGGCGCGCTCGCGGAAGCTCCCCGCGCGACCCTCCTCGACCAGCCGCCGGCCCTCCTCCTGCACCTCTTCCCAGCGGCGCACGTCGGGGGTCTCGGCGGGGTCGTCGAAGGCCACCACCAGGCGCAGGTCGGGAAGGCCGGAGCGGATCCCCTGGATCTTGGCGAGCTGCGCGCGGGTGGAGACCATGATGGCCCGCGCACCGCAGTCGCGCAGGATGTAGGCGATCTGGGCGGCGGGGAGGGTCGGGTAGATGGGGACGTCGATGGCGCCCATTCCCGTGACGGCGAAGTCGGTGATCGCCCACTCCGGGCGGTTCTCGGAGAGGAGCGCCACGCGGTCGCCCGGGCCGACGCCCGCCAGCTCCAGTGCCGCGGCCAGCCGCGCTGCCTGCGCCTCCACCTCGCGCGCGGGCCACTCGCGCCACGCGCCGTCCACCTTGCGGCGCAGGGCGGCGGGGTGGGCGAAGCGGTCCACGCCGCCCAGGAAGAGGCGCGGGATGGTGTCGCGCTCCACCGGGCCGAGCGGGACCGGCGTGTGCTGCGCGCGGAAGGCGGGGGTGGCTGGCATCTCTGCGGAGGGCTGCGGGGGGATGGAAGCGGACGGCGCGCGAATAATGATCCGGCGCCCCGCCGTGGCACAAGGTGCGGAGCGAACCGGTCCTTGCTCCGCGCGCCGCGCCGCACGATGTTTCGGGATGCTAACAAAACCGCACCCCGGCGCGCCGCTCCCCGCGGACGCCGGAACCGCCCATCCCCAGGCGAGAACGCGTATGCAATCCCGTACCCCCCTGCTCCGCGCCCTGGCGGCATCGGCGCTCCTGGCGCTGCCCGCCGCGGCGCAGCAGCCGGCCACCGGAGCCGGCTACCTGACGCCTCCCGCGCCGATCCCGCAGATCCTGAACGCGCCGCCCACGCCCGGCGTGAGCGTGTCGCGCGACCGCAGGACGCTGGCGCTGCTGGAGCGCGAGAACCTTCCGGGCATCGCCGAGCTGGCGGAGCCGGAGCTGCGGCTGGCCGGCTTCCGCATCTCGCCGCGCATCAACGGCCCGGCGGCGGGGCGCACGTCGTGGATCACGGGGATCACCTTCCAGGACCTCGCCACGGGGGCGCAGCGCCCGGTGCGGCTCCCGGCCGGCACGCGCATCGGCTACACGCAGTGGTCGCCGGACGGCGGGCGCCTGGCCTTCGCGGCCGCGGGCGAGGGCGGAATGGAGCTGTGGGTGGCCGACGTGGCCTCGGCGACGGCGCGGCGCATCCTTCCCGCCACGCTGAACGCCACCATCGGCGCCCCCTTCCAGTGGCTGCCGGACGGATCGGGCTTCATCGCCAAGCAGGTGCCGGCCGGTCGCGGCGCGGTTCCGCAGGCGCCGCGCGCGCCCACGGGCCCGCTGGTGCAGGAGAACCTGGGGCGCACCTCGCCGGGGCGCACCTACCAGGACCTGCTGCAGACGCCGCACGACGAGCGCCTCTTCGACTACTACTTCACCCTGCAGCTGGTGCGGGTGCCGCTCTCCGGCGGCGCGCCCATGCCGATCGGTCAGCCGGGGGTCATCGCCGGCGCCAGCGTGTCGCCGGACGGTCGGTACGTGCTGGTGACGAGGATCGAGAAGCCGTACAGCTTCGTGGCTCCCGCGAACCGCTTCCCCAACCGCATCCAGGTGCTGGACATGACCGGGCGCGAGGTGAAGCGCATCGCCGACGTCCCGCTGACCGACGACATCCCCACCGCCTTCGACGCCGTCGCCACCGGCCCGCGCCAGGTGGAGTGGCGGTCGGATGCGCCGGCCACCCTCTTCTGGGTGGAGGCGCAGGACGAGGGCGACCCGCGCAAGCAGACTGCGGTTCGC
>DASVTZ010000117.1 GCA_036387335.1 Longimicrobium sp. | reverse complement strand
CGGTCCTTGGGGACGTGCGCGAACACGCCGAAGTTCCCCGCCGTGAACGACGGGTGGTAGAGCGGCGCCTCCGGAGGGCCGATGTGCGGCAGCCGCGCCAGCAGGAAGAGCCCCGCCACCGTGGAGAGCGCCCCCAGCAGGATCGTCACTTCGAACATGATCACCGAGAAGGCGGGGAGCGCGATGATCTCCTTGCCGCCCACGATCAGCGCCCAGTCCACCGAGGTCCAGGTGGCCAGCGCCGTCCCCGCCGCGGTGCCGGTGAAGGCGCCCGTCAGCGTGAACAGCCTCACCGGCGACTCCTGTGTCCCCAGCGCTTCCTCGATCTCGTGGCGCGGCGTGGGCGAGTAGGTGGTCACCTCGTACCCCTCGTGCCGCAGGCGGCGGATGGCGTCGCACGCCGCGTCCAGGTGGGGAAAGACCCCCAGGACGCCCGTCTTCAGCTTGCTCATCGGCGTTCTTCCAGTCCGGAGTACCCGGTGGGCAGCGGCGTGGCGTTCCCCATCTCTTCCGTGTGGTTCACCTGCGGCGCGTGGCCGCCCGCGTGCGGGTTGCGCATGGGCGGCGGCAGCACCTCCTTGATCTCCGCGATGGAGAGCCCCGGCAGGTAGCGCAGGAAGAGGAGGAACCACATGAAGAACCACCCGAAGCTCCCCAGGAGGATGCACGCCTCCACCCAGGTGAGGTGGTAGTTCATGAACTTCCACGGCTCGTAGCTGTGCGCCAGCGACGGCACGATGATCACGAAGCGCTCCCACCACATCCCGATGTTCACGAAGATCGAGATGAGGAAGAGCGAGTTCTGGCTCGCCCGGATCTTCTTCATCCAGATCAGCTGCGGGATGATGGCGTTGAAGGTGATCATCGACCACCCCGCCCACCAGTAGTCCCCCGTCACGCGGTCGTAGAAGACGTCGCGCTCGAACAGCTCGCCGCTGTAGTACGCCATGAAGTACTCCATGCCGTACGCGTAGCCCACGATGCACGAGGTGAGCAGGAGCAGCTTCGACAGCCGGTCGTAGTGCAGCGGCGTGAAGAACTTCTCGAGCCGGAATATGCGCCCCACCGGCACCATCAGCGTGATCACCATCGCCACGCCGGAAAGGATGGCGCCCGCCACGAAGTACGGGGCGAAGATGGTGGTGTGCCACCCCGGCACGATGGAGACGGCGAAGTCCCACGACACCACCGAGTGCACCGAGAGCACCAGCGGCGTGGCCAGCGCGGCCAGGAACAGGTACGCGCGGGTGAAGTGGCGCCACTCGCGGTCCGTCCCCCGCCAACCCATGGCGAGGAGCGTGTAGACCTTCTTGCGCGTCGGGTTGGTGGCGGAGTCGCGGGCGGCCGCGATGTCCGGGATCAGCCCGATGAAGAAGAAGACCGACGACACCGTGAGGTACGTGGTGACGGCGAACACGTCCCACAGCAGCGGCGACCGGAAGTTGGGCCACAGCTGCCGCTGGCTGGGGAGCGGCAGCAGCCAGTAGAAGAACCAGGGCCGCCCGATGTGGATGATCGGGAAGAGGGCCGCGGTGAGCACCGCGAACACCGTCATCGCCTCCGCGAAGCGGTAGACGGACTGCCGCCATGCCGCGCGGAAGAGGTAGAGGATGGCGGAGATCAGCGTCCCCGCGTGGCCGATGCCCACCCAGAACACGAAGGTGGTGATGTACACGCCCCACCCCACCGGGTTGGTGAGGCCGCTCATCCCCAGCCCGAACCAGATGTTGTGGAGCTCGGCGATCACCATCAGCCCCACCATCGTCACCGCCATCCCCAGGAGGGCCAGGTAGCCCTTCCCGGGAGGGGTGAGCATCCGGTCGGCGGTGACGTTGACCTCCTCGTACCCCGCGACATCGGGGTGGAAGACGGACCGTGTCACGGTTGCCATCTCAGTGCGCTCCCTGCGGCGCCGACGTCGCGCCGCCCTGCTGGGTGTGTTCGTCGCCCCCGAACGGCGCCGGCTTGTCTTGGTGGTAGCTGCCGTTGCTCGGCGGCTCCAGCGTCACCTTCTTGAGGTAGACGATGGCGGGCTTGGTGTTGAGCTCGCCCAGCGACCGGTAGCTGCGGTTGGTCTTGGCGATGCGGCTGACCGTGCTCTGCGGGTCCTGGTAGTTGCCGAAGGCGAACACCTCGGTGGGGCAGGCCTGCACGCACGCGGGCACCACCTCGCCGTCGCGTACGGTGCGGTTCTCCTGGTTGGCCTGCCGCTCCTTCTCGTGGATGCGCTGCACGCAGAAGGTGCACTTCTCCATCACGCCCTTCTCGCGCACCGTGACGTCCGGGTTGAGCTGCAGGTGCAGCGGCTCCGCGAACTCGTAGGTGAACCAGTTGAAGACGCGCACCTTCCAGGGGCAGTTGTTGGCGCAGTAGCGCGTGCCCACGCAGCGGTTGTACACCTGGCCGTTGAGCCCGTCCGGCGTGTGATAGGCCGCGTACACGGGGCACACCGGCTCGCACGGCGCGCTGCCGCAGTGCTGGCAGAGCATGGGAAGGAAGCGGGTGTCGTCCGTGGCCGTGTCGCGGTACGCCTCGTCCTCTTCCTTGCCGTGGCCGAAGTAGCGCTCGATGCGCAGCCAGCTCAGGTCGCGCCCGCGCTTCTGCTCCTTGGGGCCCACGACGGGGACGTTGTTCTCGGCGTAGCAGGCGATGGTGCACGCCGCGCAGCCGATGCAGCGGTCCAGGTCGATGACCATCCCCCACCGCGTTTCGCCCTCGATGTACTCGCCGTACTCGGTGGCCGCGGGCGGGTACGAGGCGGGGTCGGTGGTGCGCGCCACGGGGCCGAAGCCGCCGGAGGTGCGCAGCTCCTCGGTCACCTTCTCGGCGCCGGGGATGAACCCTTCGCCCTTGGCGTCCAGCGCCTTGAGCGCCTCCCACCCCACGGCCTGCGCCACGGCGCGGTCGTGCTGGATGCGGACGCCGTTCTCGAACAGCCCTTCCCAGCGCTTGAGGCTGCGGCCGGCCGGGGTCACGGTGACGCGGGTGGCCGGGGCCATGGCGCCGGTGGCCGGGTCGACCTGGCCACCCAGCAGGCGCATGGGGTTGACGCCGCGCCCCTCGTTGAAGCGGCCGGCGTTCCTCTGCCCAAGCCCCATCTGGATGGCGACGGTGTCGCGGCGCACGCCGGGCCACACGTACAGCGGCACCTCGAACGAGCCGTGCGGCGACTCGACCTTGACGACCGTCCCCTGCTCCAGGTTGGCGCGCGAGGCGGTCTCGGGGTGCATCTCGATCCACGAGTCCCAGGGCACCTTGGTGACCTGGTCCGGCAGCTCAAGCAGCCAGGGGCGGTTCCCCGTGCGGCCGTCGAAGAAGCGGATGGACGGGTACGCCACCAGGTGCAGCCCGTCGGCCGCGCCCTCCCACTGCACGGGACGGTACGCCACCGGCCCCGCGGGCGCGGTGGGTGCCGGTGCCGCGGCAACGGGCGCCGGCGCGGCCGCGGTGTCGGCGGCGGGCTGCACGGCCGGAGCGGCCACGGCGGGAGCGGCCGCCACGCGGCCGGCGGTGCCGCCGCCGGGGAGCGCGCGGTCGCCCGGCAGCGGCGTCACCATGCCCTGCACGGACGGGATGGCGCCCGAGGGCATGCTCCCCCACGCTCCGCCCGTCTTGAGCGCGGTGCGCCAGGCGTCCACGGTCGGCGTGCGGCCGGCCCAGGCGGCGCGCAGATAGTCGAAGTACGTCCCCGGCGGGGTCGCGCCGCCCGCGGGCACGCCCAGGATGGAGGCGATCCCCAGCAGCACGTCGCCGGTCTGCTTGGTGTTGAACACCGGGCGCATCACCGGCTGTACCAGCTCGAACACCCCCGGACGCGCCACGTAGTCGTCCCACGCCTCCAGGAAGTGGTGGTCGGGAAGGACGTGCGTGGCCAGCGCCGACGTGTCGTTGGGGAAGGGCGAGAAGGAGACGATGGTCTGCACCTTCTTGAGCGCCGCCTCGAAGCCGAGCCCGCCCGGCAGCGTGTACGCCGGGTTGGAGTCGCCCGCGATCAGCAGCACCTTCACCCGCCCCGCGTTCATGTCGGCGATCAGCCGCTGCACGGGGCGCAGGTCGGAGGTGGAGGTCGGCGGCGCGGCGGGGCGGCCGTTGAGGCCGGCCACCGCCTGGCGCAGCGCCGTGGCGTTGGGGCCGCTGACGGCCGCGCCGGGGCCCATCGCCACCTTGCGGCGCCCCTCGTTCCACCACTGCACCGCGCGCTGCAGCTTGGCGGGCTCGATGTCGGCCGCCTGCGCCACCTGCTGCACGTTGGCGCCGCCGGCCAGCGCCTGCGCCACCAGCACCTCGGTCCCCGGCTTGGCGGGGAGCCACAGGTCCGCGTTGATGCCGGTGAGCGGGCGGTGCGGCCCCACCCAGATGAACTTGCCGGCCCGCTCGCGCCCCTTACGGTAGCCGTGCATCTCCGCGTACTGGTACGCGTAGTCCACCGGCGAGCCCCACGTCTCCAGGAAGTCCGCGCCAAAGGAGACCAGCACGTCCGCGTCGCTGAACACCAGGTCGCGCGGTCCGTCCTCCAGCAGCGCCCATTCCACCCGGCGCCCGCCCACGCTGCGCGCGAAGTCGTCGGCCAGGCGGGTCATGGTGGGACCCATGGAGCCCGTCAGCAGCACGGTGCCGCCCGCGCCGCCGCGGCGGATGGCCTCGGCCACCTCGTTCTGCGCCACGGTCCAGTTCACGTCGCGCGGGCTGCCGCCCACGGTGAGCTCGCGCAGGAACGGGCCCTTGTGCCGGTCGGGGTGGTAGAGCCCCTGCACCGAAGCCTGCCCGCGCGCGCAGGTGTTGCCGTGGTTCACGGGGTGGTCGGGGTTCCCCTCCACCTTGGTGGCGCGCCCTTCGTGCGTCTCCACGTGCAGCCCGCACCCGGCCGGGCATTCGCGGCAGGTGGTGGTGTACCACGTGGGCACGCCCGGCACGATGTCTTCCGACGGGCGCACCGACGCCAGAAAGGTCTCCGGCGCGGCGCCCGTGCCGCACCCCGTAACCGCCATCCCCGCGCCGGCGGCTCCCACCACCGTGAGGAAGTCGCGCCTCTTCATTCCATCAGCCATGCTGTCTCCTCGATCCCATCGCGCCGGCGTCGTGTCGCTTCCGGGGGTGCGCGCTCAGTAGTGGCATACGGTGCAGTCCGTGGAGGCCCGCTGGTTGGGATACGTCGCGAGCTGGCCGCGCACGTCGTTCCCCTGCGCGCGGAGCGTGGCGATCTTGCGCACGAACGACGAGCGCTGGCGCACCGCGGCCTCTTCGGGCGCCGAGAGCGGCGTCTCGCCGCGGTGGCACGAGATGCACCACCCCATGCGCAGCGACGAGTACTGGTAGACCTTCTTCATGTTCTGCACGGGCCCGTGGCACGTCTGGCACTGGAGCCCGGCGTTCACGTGCACGTAGTGCGGGAAGTGCACGTGATCGGGCACGTCGTGGATGCGCACCCAGGGAATCGCCTCGCCGCGCTTCCAGTAGTCCACCAGCTTGAGCGCCTCGCGGTTCCAGGTGCTGTCGCGCTGCTTGGTGGGGAAGGTGAGCGCCGCCTGCGCGGGCACCGCCCCCGCCGACGAGCTTCCCGCCACGTGGCATCCCACGCAGAGCTGCACGCTGGGGATGTTCGCCGCCGGCGACCGGTCCGCGTTGTAGTGGCAGTACATGCAGGGCATCTGGTTCTGCCCGGCGTGCACGCTGTGGTAGAACGCGATCGGCTGATCCGGCCCGTCGGCCTCGGTCGCCTTGTAGTCGCGGCACGAGGCCACGCCCAGGGCGAGGAGCAGGGTTCCAGCGAGGGAGAGAGCTCTGTTCATGGTCTGCTTGCGGAGAACACCGGCCCGCACGGAGCGTGAGCCGGCGGGCTCGCCGGTTCGCGCGCGGTCGTCTGCACGTCCGAACGGGCCCCACGCCCGCGGGGCTCTTTCGGAATGCACCCATATAGCATTCGTCGGCGCGCGCGGCAAGCACCCGCCGCCGCGCGCGGAGCCACCCTGACAGCTTCGTAGGGGAAAGCCCCACAACCGCGAAGTGCCGAGTGCCAGGTGCTAAGTGCAAGGGGCTTCTGCCGATGCCCCGTGCGCCGCGCCCTCACGCGAGAAGCGGCGCCCCGCGCGATTCAGCCCCTGCCCCGCGGCGCCTGGTGTTACGCCAACTGCAATCTCACGCGGAGACGCGGAGGCGCAGAGAAGAGCAAGAAAGAGGTTCTCTGCTGTTCTTTCTCTGCGTCTCCGCGTCTCCGCGTGAGGCCCTGCGGATGACGGCTTACCGCGTCGACCGCCTGTGCTCCACCATGGCGCAGCGGTCCTGCACCACCCGAATTCCGGCCTCGGCGAAGCGGCGGGCGGCGTCCTCGTTGCGGATGCCGCTCTGCATCCAGACCGACTTGGGGCGCGCGGCGAGGATGTCTTCCACGTGCGGCCCGACGTCCTGCGAGCGGCGGAAGACGTTCACCATGTCGATCTCGCCCGGCACCTCCGCCACCTTGCGATACACGGGCTGGCCCAGGATCTCGGTGGCGTCCGGGTAGTAGACCGGCACCGGTACGATCTCCATCCCGGCGTTCTGCAGGTACTGGGGGACGTAGAAGGCGGGCTGCCCCGACTGCGCCTCTGTCTTGATCCCCAGCACCGCGATGCGCCGCGTCTCGCGCCAGAGCTGCGCGATGTCGGCGGGCGACTCCAGCAGGTTGCTGCGCCAGTCTTCCATGGGAGGCTCTCCTTGTGTTGGCGGGCCCTCTCCCCGCTCGTTCCTCGCTGCCCGACTCGACTAAATCCCGCGCTCAGCTCTCGTCGGGGAAGAAGCGCTCGCCCGACGCCGCCCGCTCCACCAGCAGCGCCGCGGGAGCGAACCGGTGGCCGTGCTTCGCCTCCAGGGCGCGCATCCGCTCCAGCACGGCCGCCGCGCCGGTCTGGTCCACGTACCAGAACGGACCGCCGCGGAACGGCGGGAAGCCGATCCCCAGCACCGCGCCCACGTCGCCGTCGCGGGCGGAGCGCAGGACGCCCTCCTCCAGCGTGCGCAGCGCCTCGTTCACCATCATCAGCCCCAGCCGCTCCTGGATGTCGGCGCGCGCGATGGTCTTCGCGGCCGGGTTGCCGATCACGGCGTACACCGCCTCGTCCGGCTCGCCCTTTTTGCCGTCCTCGCCGTAGGTAAAGAAGCCGCGGCCGTTCTTCCGCCCCTGCCGCCCGTCCGCCACCATGCGGTCCAGGACGGAGCTCGTCTGCATGCGGTCCGCGAAGGCGGCGGCGAGGATCGTCCCGGCCTTCTGCGCCACGTCCAGCCCGACCTCGTCGTACAGGGTGATGGGGCCGACCGGGTACCCCCACGACGTCATCGCGGCGTCGATCTCCTCCATCCGCACGCCCTCCTCCAGCAGCAGCGCCGCCTCGGCCATGTAGGGCGAAAGGATGCGGTTGGCGTAGAAGCCCGGCGCGTCGTTGACGATGATGGGCGTCTTGCCGATCTGCTTGCCGAACGCGTGCGACGTCGCCGTCACCCAGTTGGCGGTGCCCTTGTGCGTGATGATCTCCAGCAGCGGCATCTTCTCGACCGGGGAGAAGAAGTGCAGCCCGATCACGTTTTCCGGCCGCGAAGCCGCCTCCGCCAGCGTTGCGATCGGGATGGTGGAGGTGTTGGATCCCAGCACCGTCTCCGCGCCGATCTTCGCCTCGATGTCGCGGATGACGGTGTGCTTGAGCGACACGTCCTCGAACACCGCTTCCACGATGACATCGGCGGAGTGGAAGCCTGTGTACTCGGTGGTCGCCTCCACGCGGTCGGTGAGGGCGGTGATCTCGAAGCCGCGCGCCTTCTTCCGCTTCGCCCGCTTGATCAGGGTGTCACGAGCCGTCTTGAGCCCCCGGGCCGCGGCCTCCGGCTTGACGTCCTTGAGGCGCACCGTGATCCCGCTCTCGGCCGATGCGGCGGCGATTCCCGCGCCCATGAACCCGGCGCCCACCACGGCGATGCGCTCCACCTTGTTCGGCTTCACCGTCTCGCCCAGCGCGGGATCGTTCTTGGCCGCGGTGGTGGCGAAGAAGAGGTGCACCAGCGAGCGCGCCTCGGGCGTCACCGCCAGCTCGCCGAACGCGCGCGCCTCCAGCTCCAGCCCCTCCTCCAGCTCGCGGTCCAGCCCCTTTTCCACGACTTCCAGCAGGCGGAGCGGCGCGGGGTAGAGCCCCTTGGTCTTCGCCATCACCCCCTGGCGCGCCTTGCTGAAGATGA
The DNA here is from genome assembly GCA_036387335.1 of Longimicrobium sp. Taxonomy (NCBI): domain Bacteria; kingdom Pseudomonadati; phylum Gemmatimonadota; class Longimicrobiia; order Longimicrobiales; family Longimicrobiaceae; genus Longimicrobium; species Longimicrobium sp. The sequence continues at coordinate 12,208 of DASVTZ010000117.1, read as the reverse complement.
GCTGGCGCATCCCCGGCAGGTTCTCCAGCCACTGTGGCGACCTGCGGCGGGCGGCGCCGCGCGGCTCCTTGACGCCCTCCGCCAGGTCGTTCGCCACCTGCCGCGCGACGACGGGGAGGATGGCGGCGGGCACCACTTCGTCCACGATGCCGGCGCTGCGGGCGCGGCGCCCGTCGAGCTGCTTGCCCGTGAGCATCAGGTCGAGCGCGGCGCGCACCCCGATCAGCCTCGGCAGCCGCTGCGTGCCACCCGCGCCGGGGACGATCCCCAGGTTCACCTCGGGGAGGCCCAGCTTGGTCTTGGGGGAGTCGCTGGCGATGCGGTAGGTGCAGGCGAGCGCCACCTCCAGCCCTCCGCCCAGCGCCACCCCGTCGATGGCCGCGACGACGGGGACGCGCAGGTTCTCCAGCCGGTCGAGGAGCCGCTGCCCGGCACGGGAAGCGGCCTCGGCGTCGGCGGGGGTGCGGAAGTCCTTGAACTGCTCGATGTCCGCCCCGGCGATCCACGTCCCCTTCTTCTCGGAGAGGATGACGGCGGCCCTCACGCTGGCGTCCGCCTCGCCCTCTTCCAGGCGGCGGAGGATGTCGTCCATCGCCTCCACCAGCGCCGCGGAGATGACGTTGACCGGCTTCCCCGGCTGGTCCAGCCGGATGATGGCGATCCCGTCTTCCACATCCATCTGCACGGGCGCGCCCGTCTCCTCGTTCACCGTCGTGGCCATGTGTCGCTCCTGAAGTGGGCTTTCAACTGCTTTGGTGCGTGAGTGCGTGAGTGCGTGAGTGCGTGAGTGCGTTTATGTCATCCTGAGGGAGCCGCCACCCCTACCTCCGCGTACCACCGCCCTCCGGCGGCGACCGAAGGATCTAGCCCGCGAAGCAGGAGGCCCGCCCCGCCCCGCGGTCTCCTCGAAACGCGCAGTAGATCCTTCGCTCCGCGCCAGAGAATTGAGACGGGGCGAGATCGGAGCGGCGCGTCGCTCAGGATGACAGAAAAGGGGGGCGACAAAGCGCCGCGTCCCGTTTGCTGTTCCCCCGCGCTCCCTTGCCGTCCCGCGTTACCGTCCCGCGCCTGCCATGCCTGCTCTCGTCCCTCTCCGGTGTAGCGCCCTCTCCCGCCGCGCACTAACTCACTCACGCACTCACGCACTCACGCACTCACGCACTCACGCACTCACGCACTAACGCACTTCTGTTCACGCCGTCATCCCGCCGTCCACCGCCAGCACCTGCCCCGTCACGTACCCACCCGCCGCCGACAACAAGAACAGCGCCGCGCCCATCAGCTCGTCGTCGCCGCCGACGCGGCCGAGGGGGACGGCGCGTGAGATGAGCTTGCCCGCCTGCTCCAGCACGCCAGCCGTCATCTTCGTGGGAAAGAAGCCGGGAGCCAGCGCGTTGACGCGAATGCCGTGGCGCGCCCACTTCACCGCCAGGTCGCGCGTGAGGGCGATCACCGCGCCCTTGGACGCGGCGTATCCGGCGGCATCCAGCAGCTCCGGCTGCGAGCCGCGCAGCCCCGTCACCGACGCGATGTTGAGGATGGCGCCCGGCGCCGCCCGCTCGATCAGCCGCCGCCCCACCTCTCGCGAGCAGAGAAAGGCGCCGGTGGCGTTGGTCTCCATCACCTTGTGCCACGCCTCCAGCGGCATCTCGGCCGCGGGCGCGCCCCACGAAGTCCCCGCGTTGTTGACCAGGATGTCCACCAGCCCAAGCTCCACCTCCGCCTCGTCCAGCGCGGCCCGCACCTCCTCCTCCGCAGTCACGTCCAGCCGCAACGCCATGGTGCGCACGCCGTGGGTCTCGGCCAGCTCGCGCGCCACGTCCTCGCACGCCTCCCGCTTGCGCGACGCCAGCGCCACCGACGCGCCCGCCTGCGCCAGCCCCGTCGCGATCTGCTCGCCCAGCCCGCGTCCGCCGCCCGTGACCAGCGCCACGCGCCCGCGAAGGTCGAACAGCTCGGCAAGGCTTCGCATCGGCGGCTCCGCACGGGTGGTCGAGGTCGGCTCGGCGGACAATGTAGCGGGCCGCAAAGCCCTTGAAAATACTGGAATTTATGAGCGCGGCTCAGAGTACACACGGGAAACGCGGCCTTCACCCGGGCCGTTCGCGCCACCAGTCCGACCGGTGTGTGTCCCCTGGTGGCCGTGTTCTGCGGTTCGCCCGCGTAGAGGTTGACCTTGTCACGGCGTGGCCTGTAAGGTTCACCCGCCACCCCGAAAGGAGACCGCCATGCAGTGGATCGATCGAGCCCTGCTGCACCGAGCAGGGAAGAGCGTCGCGGACAGGAGCTGCCGTGTGCCGAGCGGCTCGGCTCGGCACAAGGAGGAGGTGTACCGAACCCGCCTGACCGAGGCGCTTCGAAGCGTACGTGGGATGGAGATCGAAGACGTGTACCCCGCGGGAGCGGACCGTGCCGAAGTACATCATTGACACGCAGCTCGTGATTCGGGCAATCCGGCACCACGACGAGGCCGAGAAGATGGAGGACTTCCTCTCGGCCTTTTCCAGATCGGTATACCTGAGCTCCGTGGTCGTGCAGGAGCTTCTCGCCGGCGCGAGAGATACGGAGATGCGCCGCCTCGAGCGGAGCTTCATCCAGCCTTTCGCGCAGCTCAAGCGCATCGCCACTCCCACACACACGTCATGGGTCCGGACCGGGCACATCCTGCGGGTGCTCCGTCGATCCGGGCACACCGTAGGCCCGTCCCTTACCAACGACGTCCTGGTCGCCACATCCGCGGTGCAGATCGGCGCGACCGTAGTGCAGGACAACGAGAAGGACTTCGCGGCGATTCAACGGGCGTTTCCCCTGGTGAGCTTCACCGGCCCAGTGGCCGACCGCGACGTGAGCTGACGGTGATCGGGAACGCAGCCCTTGACAATGTGTACTAAGTAGTACACAGTACATCCATGGATAGCTTCGGTGGATTCGTGCGGGACCGCCGCGAGGCCCTGCGGCAGGGGGACCGGCGCTACTCGGTCCGCCAGGTGGCGGAGCGGATCGGGGTGGAGCCGTCGTACCTCAGCAAGGTCGAGCGGGGCGAGGTCGCGCCGCCCTCTGAGGACACTATCGTCCGCCTGGCCCGCGAGCTCGACGTGCTTCCCGATCTCCTGCTCGCGCTGGCGGGCAAGGTGTCGCGCGACCTGTTGGACACCATCCGCAGGCGGCCTCTGCTCTTTGGCGAGCTGCTGCGCGAGCTGCGGGACCTGCCCGACCACGCCGTGCTGCGCCTGGTGCGCGAAGTCCGCGACGGCGACTGGTAGTCGTCCACCCCTGCCTGAGAGGACCGTATGATCGAGCTGCAGAACGACGCGCTGCTCTTCCGCTTCCCGGAGGTGCACGAGGACGCAGTGCTGAGCATCGGGTTCCAGCGCACGCTGCGCATCCCGGACGACGACCGGGACTATCCGCTCCCGCCGGGGCTGGGCCGCTTTCCGCTCGCCCACGTGGACGACTTCACCGAGCGTGTCCCCGCGAGGTGGGCCGAGCACGGCGGCGTCATGCTCCCGATGTACCAGTCCGAGGCGATGTGGCTCAGCTTCAGCTCGCCGAACGGCTACCCGTTTGCGGTCAAGGTGGCCACCGGCAAGATCAACGCGGCCACCGGCGAGCCCTGGACGGCGGGCCTCAACCGCGATCCGCAGGACTACCTCAGCATTCCGTCGCAGCCCTGGCTCGACGGGTACTGCATCGAGCGCGGCGTGATCCGCCAGTTCGTCGCCATGCCGCTCGGCGCCGGCTACTCCGCCGAAGAGCAGATCACCGGCGAGGCCGTGCACGGCGGTCTGCAGCTCGCGGCGCATCCGGCGAAAGCGGCGGTCTACGAAGAGGTGAAGCGGCGCCGCGCCGAGTACGTACGCCCCAGGCCGCCGTCGATGGAGTACGTGTGCGCGGCGGCACCGCCGAGCTTCGACATGGGCCTGGCTCCCGGCGGACGGATGCGCCAGGAGATCTACAAGGACCCGTACAGCGCCGCGGATTGGGAGCTCGGCGCATCGAGCCGCTGCTTCGTGCACATCGCAAACTCCCTCGTATGGCGGCAGATCACCGGCGTCAACCCGCCCACCGTCCCGCCCACCGCCGCCGAGTACAACCGCGCCGGCCTCCCGTGGTTCGAGTGGTACGGCGAGCAGCCCGCGCTCCCGGGTGGCGGGCCGCTCAGGACGCTCAAGAGCATCTTCAAGCTCGGCAAGGAAAAGGGCGACGTCCCGCTTCCCGAGAACACGTCCGTCGAGCCAGGCCACATCGTCCCGCTCGGTAAGGGCGTCGTGCGGGAGGGGGCGTTCTGAGCCTGGCCGGTGGCGCGCGTGCCTTTCGTGCCACCGACTTGGTACCTGTATACCACCGGGTGGCCGTGTTCTGTGGCTCGTCCGCCTAACCGTTGACTGCGTGCCTCCGCTCTCTTTAAGGTTCGGCAACGACGGACCAAAGGAGAGCCATGAAGCGGGTCAAGCGAGTCCAGTTGCGTCGAGCCGGGGGGAGCATCACCGACCCGCCCCGCCAGCGGGTCGGCGGGCCTCCCGAGATGAGCGACGACGAGATCCGGGAGTGCCTCACGGCGGCGGTGGAGAGCGTCCGCGGGGTGGAGATCGAGGACGTATTCCCTGGTGGCTATGCGGAGCTCCGGACTCAACCGAACGCGCAGCAAACCCCCGCGTGGGTCCTGCGGATGAGAGAGAGGGGTATCAACGTTCGGGAGCCTCTCCCCGGCGCCGTGATCGAGCCGTTCAGGGCGGTGCGCCAGGCCGGGCCGCTCCTGGCCTTCTGGCGCCGAGCCGTTCGCCGCTTGCGCGAGTCGCGTGCTGTATCTTGACGCCTGCGCAGCCGTCAAACGCTACGTAGATGAACACGACGGAGCGACGCCGATCATGGAGCAGGTCATGGATGACGCGGGCCACTGGGGAGGCGTGGTGTCCAGTGGATGGCTGACTCTCGAGTTCACTTCGGCGCTGACGAGGAAGCTGCGCGGCGGATACCTGGTAGGTAGCGACTACAACGAGCTGCTGTTTCGATTCCGCTCAGACGCAAATGCAATGTATCTGGTCCCCGTCGACAACGTTGCGGTGGAAGGGGCCACGTATCTGATGGAACGGGTTCGAGGCGTCACGCGCTTCCATTCGGGCGATGCGCTCCATCTGCATACGACGCTGCAGCTTCGTTCGGATCTGGGTGACTCGGAAACGCTCGTGCTCGTCACGGCCGACGATGGGTTGAAGGCTGTCGCGGCGTCCCACAAAGTAGGTGTCTTCGATCCCCGCTTTGATGGGATCGCAGACCTGGAGAGCCTCTTCGGGAGGTGAAAACGGGGGTGGGGCACCTACAGGGACCGATGGTTCGGCGCATGACCATGACACGGGCAGCCACGCGGGGCTGCCCCTACGAGGTCGGTGCGAACTGGCTGGGATCGAGGTGGGGCGAGGGTGGGCAGACACGCAGGTCGGCCCCTACGGGATCGGTGGGGATACGGAACAAGGCCGCCGGGAGCGTGGGCTCACGGCGGCCTTGTTGTGCGTCGCGCGAGGTTAGACGGTGGCGGGCTCGCGGGTCCAGAGGGTAGCGGTCTCCTGGACGAAGTCGCCGAAGGTGCGCGGGAGGTGGCCGACGATGCGCTCCGTTTCGGCGATCTGCTCGGCGGTGGCGTGCAGGCCGCGGTCCTGGAAGAGCGCGTACATCAGCGCGAAGTCGTACACCATCCAGCCGGGGAGCATCTTCCCCGCCTCGCGCGCCCAGGCCTGCAGGTCGTTGCCGGCGTAGCGAACCTCGCGGCCGAAGACCTCGCCGTACGCCCGCGCGCACTCCGCGCCCGTGAGCGGCTCGGGGCCCACCAGCGCGTAGCAGCGGTTCTCGAAGCCGGAGCGGGTGAGCGCGTTGGCGGCGGCCTCGGCGATGTCGCGCACGTCCACGCGCGAGATCCCTGCATCGCCGATGGGCTGCGGATAGATCCCGTGCTCCTGGATCGCCTCGCGGAACCAGTAGTCGTTCTGGTAGAAGTTGTTGGGGCGCAGGATGGTGTACCCGATGCCGCTGCGCCGGATCGCTTCCTCGATGGCGAGCTTGGCGGCGATGTGCGGGATGTGCGGCCCCTTCTCCGCGTCGTGCACGGACAGGTAGACGATGCGCGCGGCGCCGGCCCGGCGCGCCTCGTTGACGGCGGCGAGCCCTTCCTGCAGCTCCGTGTCCGCGACTGCGTTGAGGAGGAAGAGGGTGTCGAAGCGGGAGAACACGGTGTGGTAGCAGCCCGGGTCCCGCAGGTCGCCCACCACCGCGGTGGCGCCCTCGGGAAGGGACCCCGCCTTCTCCGCCGACCGGGTGAGGATCCTTACGTCCTCGCCGCGCGCCAGGAGCTCACGGGTCACTGCTCCGCCCACCGTGCCCGTTCCGCCAAGGATGAGGTGTTGCATCGTTTCGCTCCCGGTTGATGTGTTCCATCGCTCGCGGGGGAAGGTAGGCGGGCACGCGTGGCGCGGCATGGTTCAGATGACCTATGCTATTGAACCGCCCCTGTTTGCAGCCAACACAGCGGTGCGGCTACTCCGGTCGACGGCGCTCGCGCTGTTCGTGCAGCCGGTCACGAAGCGATTGGGTGGGTTGTGATGCGTCGTACGCCACGCGCGGAAGTATCACCGCTGCCACCGCTGACGCGATCCGGATCGCTGCTTCGGCATCCCCGCGCGAGACGGCCGGGTAGCGGCCGGGGTACCGCGTCTTGACCGCATAACGGTTCAGCGCGACGACGGAATCCAGCGCATCAGCGAGAGCGGCATCGTTCCGTCTCACCAGCCCGAGCAGGTACTCAAGGTCATGCTGGTCTTCGAAGTCGGTCCCGTTCTTCGCCAGGAAGGCCTTGATCAGCTTCTCAGCGCTCTGCTGCGCATGAAAAGCGATCAACTCGAAAGAGTCGAACTCCGAGTCCGCGAGCCCGAGCTCACCGAGCCGGAGGTCTCCCTTGCCGCGCCTCGTCCAGTCTTGGACCCACGCGCGGAGAGCATCAGACGCACTCATGCAGGATCACACCCTCCGAGTGGGCGGTTCGCAACGGATGACCGGGGAGCGCGAGTGCGGTGTTCCATTCGCCCTGATCACACACCCAGACGTCCAGCATGGGGACCGCTTGGCCGCCCACTGCGGCGCGGGCGGCCTCCTTCAGCTGCCTTTCAACGCGGTCGAGGTCCGCGGGGCGGTCTTTCAGCACCACGACGAAGTCGAAATCGCTGTTGGTGGACGCCGGATTGCCCCGCGCCCTTGAGCCGTAGAACACCACGCGCAAAACATTCTCAGCCGCCCCGTGAACCATTCCACGCGCCAGCCGACGCGCGAGTGCGAGATCTCTCGATCGAGACGTGCCAGAAGAACGACGGCGGGTGAGGGGCTCCTGTGTAGCGGCTCGCTCGTGGAGCCGCTCCGCGAGTGAGGCCAGTCGCTCCGCCCGCTTCTCCAGGGCATGCGCCATGTTGCGGAGATGCTGGCGGGTGGGACGGCTCCGCCCGCGCCGCCAGGTCGTGATGGCGAGCGGCTGCACTCCGACTTCGCTCGCCAGCTCCGCCTGTGACGGGGCGAAAGCGTCGGAAGCCTGGACGATCAAATCGGTGAGATCGGAATCCGCAAGCGGCTGAGCCATCTGTCCCTCGTCGCGGTGTATCCCCATAGCATTCACCATGGCAATATACCGTTTCACGTACTCGTTTCCAAGTCCCGGCGGAGGATTGACCGGCTTACATCCCGTTCGGCATGGGGACGGGGGCGATGCCGTCGATGGTGGGGAGGGGGGCGGAGGCGGGGGTGGTGTCGACCTGGACAGGCGGGGGGCCGACCGGGGAGGCGCCCGTGCTGCCCAGGACCGCCTTCGCGTAGCCGTTGGCGGGGTCGCCGCCGGCGCGGCGGATGCGGTTGACGGTGCCGGGGCCGCGGTTGTAGGCGTGCAGCGCGGCCTCCACATCGTTGTCGTAGGCGCGCAGGAGACGGCTGAAGTAGCGGAAGCCCAGGCGCAGGTTGGTGTCGCGGTCGAAGAGCTGCTCGCGCGTGACGCCCGGCTGCAGCTCGTCGGCGGTGGCGGGCATGAGTTGGGTGAGGCCCAGCGCGCCGACCGGGCTCACCGCGCGCGGCCGGAAGGCGCTCTCCACGCGCACCAGGCGGAAGGCGAGGTCCGGCTTGACCCCCTCCGCGTGCGCCGCCTCCAGGATCGCGGATGCAAGCGTGGGCTCGATGCCGTAGCGGCGGGCGTACTCGTTGGCCTGGCGCTCCGTCGCCTTGGCGGCCTGCGCGGACTCCAGCACGGCGCGCGATGCGAGGAGCGCTTCCCACGCGATGGCCCGCGCCTTTGGGTTGGCGGCCACGAAGACGACGGCGGCGATCAGCAGCCACGACCAGAGGAGACGCGAACGACGCGCGGGGCCGCGCTTGGCGGTGGCGCCACGGCGCTTGCGCGGGGTGGTCTTCTTCTTCGATGCTGGCTTGACGGGGGAACGGCGGGGCACTGGGGGCTCTCCGGGTTGTGCGGGGGAGCCACCAATGTAATCGGTACCGCCTGCCGCGTCACTGTTTGCGTCGGCTAGGCCGGCGCGGAGAAGACGCGGGGGGCCAGGCAGCGGGTGGTGGAGGCGCCCGGCTGGAGGACGAGGAAGTCGATCACCAGCACCACGCCCGTGGTGAGCTCGGCGTTGGATACGGCGCAGCGGAGGGCGCCGTAGCCCGCCACCGAACCGTGGAGCTGCACCTCGCCGCCCGTCACCGTCACGCGCACGCGGCCGGGGCCAAGCGAGGGCTCGGCGGCCAGGCGCGCCTCCACCTCGCGGCGGATGCGCACGTCCTCGGCGGCCAGGCGGGCGACGTCCTGCGGCGTCGGGCCGGGGTCGCCGCCGCCGAAGAGGCTGCACCCCGCCACCATCGGCACCAGCGCCATCCCCATCCATCTCTTGTTCGTCGGTCGGCTCACGCCCGTCGCTCCGTGTAGCGGGAAACCCATCGCCCCCATGCGCCGTTAAGGTACGGGCGCCGCGTGGCACGATAAGCTCCGCGCGGGTCGCAAGGGAAGGGCCATGCGCCGTTCCCCTCGCCACGCTACCTTGTACGGGCCATGCGCGACTACTTCCGGATCACTCGCAAGCACAGCTACTCGCTGCTCTTCGTTCTCCCCCTCCTGCTGCTGTACGAGGTGGGTGCGTGGAGCATCGCCGGGCCCACCTCGGGGATGAGGAACGGGGCCGACGTCCTGCTGCGCGCCGCGCTCTCCGCCGGCGGGGTGCAGGGGACGCTGGGGTTCGCGGCCGTCATCCTGGTGGTGGGCGCCGCGCTGATCGCGCTGGAGCGGCGGAGGGAGCGGGTGCCGCTGCGCGCGCCCGTCTTCGCGGGGATGCTGGCGGAGAGCGCGGGGTACGCCGTCCTCTTCGGCGCGGTGGTGGGGACGCTCACCCAGTGGATGCTGGGCGGCGTGCGCATGGCGGCCGACGGCGGGGTGGACAAGCTCCCGCTGCGCGACCAGATCGTCCTCTCGCTGGGCGCGGGGCTGTACGAGGAGCTCCTCTTCCGCGTGCTGCTGGTGGGCGGTCTGGCGCTGCTCTTCGGCGGGATCGGAATGCGGAAGAAGAACGCGGGGATCGCGGCGGCGCTGCTGGCGGCCTTCCTCTTCTCGGCGTTCCACTACATCGGCGCCTACGCCTACCCGCTGGAGCTGCAGAGCTTCGTCTTCCGCTTCGTGGCGGGGCTGGCGTTCAGCGCGCTCTTCCTGCTGCGCGGCTTCGGGATCGCGGCATGGACGCACGCCCTGTACGACGTGTTCCTGGTGGTGCTGCGGGACAGTTGACCGCGCCTTATGTTTCGCGCCCGGTGAAACCCCGCGCACCCCGTGAGGGTACATGCGATCTCACCACGACTCTCGACTGATTTCTGGAGGTACTACGATGCGCTCTTCCGTTGTCCGGCTCCTGGCGCTTTCCACCCTCTTCGCCGCCGCGGCGTGCGATGGCGGCGGCACCGGCGGCAACCGCCTCACGCCCGTGGAGGTCGCGGGGGTCTACCGCGTCTGCGCCCTGCGCTTCGTACCCGACAACTCGGCGTTCCCGGTGGCCAACCTGCTGGAGCGCGTGGTGCACGTGACGCCGCCGGCCGGGAAGCCGGAGCCGACGGTCACGCTGAGTCCCGACGGCGCCTTCCAGCTCAGCTACACGCGCCGGAGCGACTCCTTCACCCGCGAGATCGTGGGCGCGATCGACTACGGCTCCGACGCCGTGACGCTGCGCTTCTACAACGACGCGGACAACCCGAACGCGATCGCGGCGGAGCTCCTTCTTCCGCAGCAGTCGACGTTCACGTATCAGACGGCCGCCTCGCGCCGCCTGAACACGAACAGCGCGCGCTCGTACTCCGTCACGCGGCGGGATTACGCGCGGGCCGCCGGGGTGGAAGAGGCCGGCTTCGCGGCGACCATTCCGGGGCGCCTGGAAGCGTCGCTGCAGGAAGGCACCTGCTCCTGACGCCGCGCCGAGCACCCGCGTAGCTTCAAGGGGTCCGGCCTGCTCGGCCGGACCCTCGCCGTCTGAACGACCCGACGACCACTTCATGGCTCGCACCATCAGACCCTGGATCTTCGCCGCCCTTGCCGCGGCGTTCCTCGCGCCGGCGCCGGCGCGCGCCCAGGCCCCGGCCGAGGGGTGGAACGGGGCGCGCGCGCTGGAGCTGATCGCCCGCGCGCGCGACCGCCGCTCGCAGGCGCTGGCGGACACGGGGCTGCTGGACTACCAGGCGGACGCGCGCGGCTTCATCTACTTCTACCTGGACCGCCCCGGCACCACCGAGCGATCGCTGGTGAAGACGGACCAGGTGGCGCTGGACGTCCTGTGGAAGGCGCCCAACATGGCCAAGCAGCGGATCATCGGGCTGCGGGACGTGAAGAACCTCCCCACCAACATCCGCTACCACGAAGACCACCTCACCGTGGTGCAGGACAACTTCGGCGACCTGATCCGCTACGGCGACGGCGACGAGGTGCGCGACGTGCTTCACCCCGCCGCGGTGTCGGGGCCGGGGACGTACGACTACCGGCTGGAGGACTCGCTCTCCATCCGCGTGCCCGGGTCCACGGAGCCGGTGCGGGTGTACGAGGTGCAGGTGCGGCCCAAGGACGCCAGCCGCCCGGCGATGATCGGCTCGGTGTTCGTGGACCGGCGCGGGGGCGACATCGTGCGCATGTCGTTCACCTTCACCTCGGCCGCGTACGTGGACCGGCAGCTGGACTACATCAACGCGTCGCTGGAGAACGCGCTGTACAAGGGACGCTTCTGGCTTCCGCACCGGCAACAGGTGGAGCTGCGGCGCCAGATCCCGGAGCTGGGCTTTCCCGTGGGCGGCATGATCCGCGGGACGATGCGCATCTCCAACTACCGCTTCAACCAGGGGCTCTCCCCCGCCCTCTTCGCCGGCCCCAGGGTGGTGTCTGTGCCCGATGCGCAGCGCCGCGGCTTCGGCTTCGAGCAGCCCATCGACGCGGAGCTGCACGAGGAGGGGATCGGCCCCACCACCGAGCTGGGCGACGTGCGGCGGCAGGCCGCGGAGCTGATCCGCGGGCGGATGATGAGCGGGCTTCCATCGGTGCGGCTGAACGTGCCGGCGGCCTCGTCCGTCCTGCGCTACAACCGCGCGGAGGGGGCGGTGGTCGGCTTCGGCACGCGCATCCACCCGCGCGAGCCCCTGACGCTGGAGGCGCGCGGCGGCTGGGCGTTCGGGCCGATGCATCCGACGCTCGAGGGGGCGGCCACGGTCACGCACCCGGGCTACCGCATGGGCGCCCGCGCCTACGTGTACGAGCCGCGCGACGTGGGCGTGGGCCCGGTGATCTCGGGCGCCATGAACACGCTGACCTCGCTGGTGGCGGGGCGCGACTACACCGATCCCTTTTACGCCGGCGGCCTGGAGGGGTGGGGCGAGCGCCGTGTGGGCGGCGCGTGGACGGGTACGCTGCGGCTGCGCGCCGAGGCCCACACCGCCGCGCGCCTGACCTCCACCTTTACGCTTGGCGGCACCGGCGACTTCCGCGACGTGCAGCGGATCGACGAGGGGATGATGCTGGGAGGGTCGCTCTTCTTCGCCCGCGCGGCGCCGAGCGGGGTGGCGCGCGGGTGGTCGGCTTCGGCCGGCTTCGATGGCGGCACGCTGCTCAACGAGCTGGGGGAGAGCGACCCGGCGGAGAGCGCCACCTTCATCCGCCCGCGATTCG
>DASVTZ010000116.1 GCA_036387335.1 Longimicrobium sp. | reverse complement strand
CCTTCAAGCCGCCTGAAGACATGCGCACCCACGATCCCCGACGAAGACATTGTCCCCCTGCCGCCAGACCTGCCCCTGGAGCGAACACCGCGACATTCACACAGGAAATGCGGGCCACGGACGAATTAATTGGAACAGATGACCTGCGTGTCTGCCCACCCTCGCCCCGGCCCAGATCTCCGCCCCCCTCACACGGAAATCCGTAGGGGCCGCCCCACGTGGCTGCCCGTGCCCGCCCCGGCACCGCCGCCGGCCGTCACGCACCAGAACAAACCCCCGCGGCGCACTGCCGCGGGGGTTCGTCGTTCCGTCACACCTTCACCGATAACAGGCGTCGAGCAGAGATTCCTTGCCTCGCGGGCATTGGGTCGCGAGATCGAGCTGCTGGACGCCGGCACCCCGCGCGGCCTCCGCCAGCACGAGCAGCCGGTCGTATGGGGCATCACGATCGGCCGTCACGTACAGCCGCGTGGCGCCCGGCCTGGAGGCGACAAGCGCACGCACTCTCGCGGACAGATCCGCATCGGCCACGGGTTTCCAATCCGCGCTCTCCCGCAGATAGAACTTGCCGTGATTATCGATCCCCACGGTGAGCGGGTTCGCGCCGACCGGGAGCCCCGTCGCCGCGTTGGGGAGGTACGGGCCGCCGTGGGCCGGTGTAAAGACCATCACGAGCACCAGGAGAATGACGCTCAGAAACGCGAGCGGCAACAGCGTGGAAGGCCCGAGATCGATCAGCTTCCTGGTCGTGGACGTCATGGTGCCCTCATCGCTGCGGCGCCCGAGGTGAACGAGCCTCATCGGAACGCCTCAGCACAGCCACTTCTGCCCTGCGCCTCAGCAGGTCCTCATGCAGCGGCCGCATCGCGCACGCGCGCACCGAGCGCCCGGCCGACGGCTCCGGCGAGCGGCGAGAGGAGCGTGGCGGCAACGACGAAGCGCAGGTAGTACCAGATCAGGCGCACGGTGACGTCCGACGGAGGCTCGCAGCTCCAGCACTCCGCGATCTCGAAGTTCATTCCCGTCGATGGAAAAGCCTGCTCCAGTCCCGCCGCGCGCGCCAGGAGCGTCACGACCAGCGAGGCGAGCGCACCCATCGCGGCGGCGGCGGCGGCGTAGCGCGCGGTACGCTCCGTCCAGGGCGCATCCTGCCGCCGCGCGAACCAGGCCGTGGACAGCGCGAAGACGAGAAGAAGGTACGCGAGAGCCACCGCGGTGATCTCGTTCGATAGGCCGCCGGGGGGCAGCAGGGGAACGATGCCGGCGGGCGCGTACAGCGCGGCGGCGAGCAGGACCGGACGGACAGGCACGGGGGGCGGTGCCGCGGAGATGCGGTTGAGCACGATGGTCGATCCTGCGGTGGGAGAGGAGAGGAGTCAGGTGAGGAGCCCGAGAACGAGCCCGGTGGTGGAACCCGCGAGGAAGCCGAGCGCGACCTCAGCCCAGCCGTGGCGGCCCAGCGCCACCCGCGCCCACGCCAGCAACGGCAGAACGAGCGCGAGCAGCCACCCGGCCGGCAGCCCGCGAGACAGCAGCACCGCCGTCGCCAGCGATGCCGCCGCCATGTGCAGCGACACCTTGATCCACGGCGTCACCGCCGCGCAGAGCGCCACCATCACGAGGGCACCGATCGCTCCGCGCAGCAGGGGCGAATCCGGGTGCGTGGCCGCCAGGTACCCGAGGAGCGCCAGGATGCCCGCGCCGCCGACCAGGAAGAGCACGGGCCGCTCCTGCGGGTGCGACGCATCCACGTTCGTCCACGCGCCGCTGCGCACCTGCCGCCGCATCAGCACCGCGAGTGGGAGGAACGCAAACAGCGCCACAGTCGCGACGCTCCACGCCGCCGCGCCCCAGCCCCGGTGGAGCTCCACGGCGCCCACCATCGCCAGCGTCGTCACGAAGGGATGGGCGAGGATCGACACCCATCGCGCCAGGCTGGTCATAGTGAGTGGGGCAAGAACCTGGTGCGACAGCCTACACGTGGATGTCCGCCGCCAGCAGCAGCAGCATGAAGATACCAAAAAGCAGGTACAGGCAATTCAGCACGATCCCCGTCCACGCAACGACGTTCCGCGGATGCCGTCTCACGTACAAGACGCCGAGGCGTGCGCCATAACAGCTTCCGAACGGGATGGCGAACCACACGATCCCCAGCAGGGTGTCGAGCAACGGGCCGATGGCGCGGAAGTGCAGGTACACACCGAGCAGGAAAATCACCGGCATTGAGCCGATCTGGATCGAGAGCAAAACCGCCCAGACCACCAGCGACCTGCCTGCACTGTCAGGCCCGAGGGCGTCCGCCGAGGCGTTCATGGCTTGTGATAGCGGCTCGGCGCCACCGGGCCCGGCGGATGGGCGCACCACAGCGCGGAAGTTCATCTGTTGGATTGGGATCGGGAGACAAGGTCGTTGCAGACGCGCGAGTTAGCAAGTCTCACGTAGAAATTCGGTGCACCAGCGGCCCGGGAGGCACGACAACGGAGCTCTTGCGGGAACACGGTTTGCAACGTAAAGTACTTCGCAGATCGGAAACGCGCAACGAGCACTGAACGAGGGGATCACCATGTCGAACCTGGTCAACGTCCTGTATCCGCTTCCCGACTACCGGCGCACGCCGCTGTCCACGGTGCGCTGGTGGGAGTCGCGCCGCCTGACGTTCAACAAGGCGGTGGGCGCCACGGGGCTGGTGACGCTCGCGGGGATGTCGTTCTTCTTCGCGCTCCCTCCCTTCGCTTCGCCCATGCCGCTGGGGTTCATACTCGCGGGCACGGCGGCGTACGGGATCGCGGCGAACGTGTGCTACTCGCTGGGATGGATGATCGAGCTCCTTGCCCGCGCCGCGTGGGGGCGCAGCGCGCCGGACATGGGCCCGCTCGTCTTCCGGCAGGGGGTGATCTTCTCCGTCGGCCTGACGCTGATGCCGCTGCTGCTGTCGGCGGCGCACTGGATGGCGCGGTGCGTGGCATGGGTGGTGGGGTGAGGCTGAGGGCCCCCTCCCCCCGGCCCCCTCCCCCGCCTGCGGGGGCGCAGGGCGGGTGAGGGGGAGAACTCCATCTGCGCCGCACAGATCCGGTAGGGGCGCGATTCATCGCGCCCGTGTTACGGGCTGCTCCGACGCCCGTCCACACGCACGAATTCCGTAGCGGGCCGACCTGCGTGTCTGCCCGCCCACTGCGAACCTCGTCCCCCGCCTAACGCCCGCAACCGTAGGGGCAGCCCCACGTGGCTGCCCGTGCCCGCCCCGGCGCCGCAACCCGCCTGAACGCACGAGGAAGCCCCACGCAGCACAGTGCCGCAGGGCCGATTCGTTCACCGTGACTGGTTGATGAATCAACGGAGGGAGTGGGATTCGAACCCACGAGGTTGTTGCCAACCCGCCGGTTTTCAAGACCGGAGCATTCAACCGCTCTGCCATCCCTCCAACGCGACAAATCTTCCAATTTCCCGGGGGCAAGTCAACTGGGGGCGTTGATCGGGAGAGCCTCGGGGGTATATTGGGCGCCAGCTCCGCACGTGGTATCACCCGAAGCGCACCCGATGCTCTCGTTCCCTCGCGCCGCACTCGCGGCGCTTGCTGTTCTCGTGTCCGGCGCCGCGGCGGCGCAGGCTCCGGTTGTGCCCGTGGCGCAGCCAAGGGTGGCCGTGGTAGCGGCGGATACGCCCAGGGTGCCCGCCCAGCCCGCGGTGGTGCGGCCGAACGGGGAGCGGTGGGCGCAGATCACGGCGGGGACGGCGAATGCGCGGCCGGCGAGGTTCCCCATCGGGCGCGGGCACAGCGGGCCGGCGGTGCTGCGGGTACAGGTGCTGCTGGACCGCGCGCTGTTTTCGCCGGGGATGATCGACGGGCGATGGGGGCACAACACGCAGACGGCGATCTTCTGGATGCAGGCGCGCGAGGGGCTTCCGGCGACGGGCGCCGTGGACAGCGCGACGATGCAGCGGCTGGAGGCGCTGGCCGGGAGCCCGGACACCATCGTGCACCGCCGCGAGCTCAAAGCGGAGGACGTGCGCGGGCCCTTTACGCGCATCCCGGAGAACATCTACCAGCAGGCGAAGCTGGCGTGCTCGTGCTACGAATCGCTCACCGAGAAACTGACGGAGAGCTTCCACGTGCACGCCGATCTGCTTCGCAAGCTGAACCCCGGCGTGAAGCTGGACAGCCTGCGCGCGGGCGATACCATCACCGTGCCCGCCGTGCGACCGATGGACGTGCCCGCCACCGAGCCGATCGCGGAGCTGTGGGTGTCGGGGAGCGGGAAGTACGTGCACGCGATGAGCGCGGCGGGGCGCATCCTCCTCCACTTCCCCACGACGCTGGGAAGCACCTTCGACCCATCCCCGCAGGGCGACTTCACGGTGGCGTCGGTACACCCGGACCCGTGGTGGCACTACCAGCCCCGCATCCTCGCCCACGTGCCCGATGACCGGCCGGACGCCAGGATCCCGCCGGGGCCCAACAACGCGGTCGGACGGGTGTGGATGGCGCTCACGGCGCCGCACTACGGCATCCACGGGACGAAGTCGCCGGAGACGATCGGGTACGCGACGTCGGCGGGGTGCGTGCGCCTTACCAACTGGGATGCCGTATTCCTGAGCCGCAGGGTGACGCCAGGGACGCCGGTCCGCTTCCGCGACACGCGTGCGCCGGATGCGCAGCCCACGGGGAGCCCGACGCGCGCCCCGTCCGCGCGCCCGGACAGCGCATCGGCCATCCGGCGTGACAGCACGAGGGCGCCCGCACGGCGGGACAGCGTACCCGCACGGCCTCGGCGCTGAGCCTTCGGCCCGAAACCTGCCAGCTTCTACGATTCGCCCGTCCCGTGCCGTGCCGCCGGGGCGGGCGACTCGTATCTCAACCGAAAGGATGGCGCCATGAAGCGGACGTACCTGTGGGCCCTCGCCGTCGTCGCGCTGGGCGCGTGCTCGGATGGGGACGGCGACGCCGCCGCGAAGGCACCGGACGCACCGATCCAGAACGCGCAGGCGGACAGCGGCGTGGCGGCGGACCTTCCGCCCGTCGTGGAGCGCGAGCTGACGCCGGAGGAGCTGGAGCGCGGCCGCAACTCCAACGAGTGGACGAGCGTGGTGCAGCTCGACACCACCGGCGGCGGCATGGCGGTGACGAATCCCGAGAAGTGGGAGATGATCAGCACCGAGCAGATGAATACCGGCGCGGCCTTCCTCCCGCTGGGCGGCGACGTGGGCGGCCCCTCGGTGTACCGCGTGCAGATCCTCCTCGACCGCGCCCTCTTCTCGCCCGGGATGATGGACGGGCGCTGGGGGAAGAACACCGCCAAGGCCGTGTACTTCTTCCAGCAGCGCGAAGGGCTTCGCACCACCGGCCGCGTGGACTCCGCGACGTACGACAAGCTGGCCGTCGCCGCCGGGCGCCCCGAGCAGCTCGTGGTGGCGCGCACGCTGACCGCCGAGGACGTGAAGGGACCCTTCGTCGAGCTCCCGGACAGCATCTACGACCAGGCCAAGCTGGATTGCACCTGCTTCGAATCGCTGACCGAGAAGTTCACCGAGAACTTCCACACCTCGGCGGAGCTCCTCGCCAAGCTCAACCCGGGGGTGAACCTGGACGGGCTGCAGGCGGGGCAGACGCTGAACGTGCCCAACGTGCGCGATCCGGATGCGCGGGTCCAGGGGCAGATCGCCGAGCTCCAGGTGTCCGGCCGCGGCAGCTACGTGCACGCGGTGGATGCAAATGGGCGCATCCTGTACCACTTCCCGTCGACGCTGGGCGGCACGTACGAGCCCTCGCCGCAGGGCGAGTTCAAGGTGGTCAACGTCACCAAGAACCCCTGGTGGCACTTCCAGCCCGCGCTGCTGGCAAAGGTGCCGGACAGCCGCCCCGACGCGCGCATCCCCCCGGGCCCCAATAACCGCGTGGGCGCCGTGTGGATGTCGCTCTCGGCGCCGCACTACGGCATCCACGGCACCAACAAGCCGGAGACGATCGGCTACGCGACGTCGGCGGGGTGCATCCGGCTCACCAACTGGGACGCGCTCTTTCTGGCCGACCGGGTCGCCAGGAACACCCCGGTGCGCTTCCGCGACATCGTGGGCCGCACCGGCGAGCAGGACGCCAGCGGCGCCGGCTCGCGCGTGGACTCGCTGAAGCAGGCGGAGTCCGGGGCCGGCAGCTCCGGCCGCAGCGACACCGCGGCTTCGCGCACCGGCCGCCCGCGCAGCTGACCCCAACTGCCTGGCTCACACAGAGGCACAGAGACACAGAGAGAAAACTTCTTGCCTTTCTTCTGTGCCTCTGTGTGAGATGCAGTCGTGGATGGATGCGGGCCGGGGCACACGCCTTGCGCCCGCGCCTGTCCTGAACCCGGTCCGCGGTCCGGCGCGGCCGAAGCTCCCAACCCGATTTCAAACGCATGCTCCACCCCCCGCGCGGCGAATGAAGCAGCCTTTCGAGCGGCTCCTCCTGGGTCACACCCTTGCGGCCCGCTACCGCGTGGACGAGGTGGTCGGCGCGGGGGGGATGTCCGTGGTGTTCCGGGGGCATGACCTCACGCTGGGGCGCCCCGTGGCGGTCAAGGTCGTGTCGATCCCCGCCGACTCGGACGGGATGCGCCAGAACCTCCGCGAGCGCTTCCGCCGCGAGGCGGCATCGGCGGCCAGCATCCCGCACCATCCCAACGTGGTGCAGGTGTACGACTACGGCACCGACCCCGCGCTGGACCTGGACTTCATCGTGATGGAGCTGCTGCGCGGCCACGACCTCAAGGACCGCCTGGCCCGCGGCGCGCCGCCGCATGGCGAGGCGATGCGCATCGTGCGCGACGCGTCGCGGGGCGTGGCGGCGGGGCACCGCGCCGGCATCCTGCACCGCGACGTGAAGCCCGCCAACGTCTTCCTGGTGGGCACCGACGACGAGCTGGAGTTCGTGCGGGTGCTGGACTTCGGCATCGCCAAGCCGCTGCGCTCGCAGGGCGAGGACGCGCTCACCACCATCGGGCAGCTCCCCCACTCCCCCGCGTACGCGTCGCCCGAGCAGCTCGACCCCGACCTGCCGGTGACCGCCGCGTCGGACGTGTACCAGCTGGGCCTGGTGGCGTACGAGACGCTCACCGGCGAGCGCCCGTACACGCAGACCGAGCGCGAGCACGTGCGCGCGGGCGAGGAGATCCCGCTGCGGATAACGGACCGCTGGGCCGCCGTCCCCGCCGGCGTGCGCGCCGTGATCGCGCAGTCGCTGCACACCGACCCCTCAGCCCGCTTCCCCGACGCCTCCGAGTTCGTGGAGGCGCTCGTCCGCGGCGAAGAGGAGCGGACGGTGCTCCACCCGGTCCCCGTCCCGGTCGTCCCGGAGCCGGCCGCGCAGCCCCCCGCGCCCGAGCCAGAGCCGCCGGCGCCGGTCGCTCTGGAGCCCTCGCCGCCGATCGTCGTGCTGCCCGCGCCCACGCCGCTGGCCGACGTGCCGGTGGCGCGCGCGGAGCCCACTGTCACGCATCACGCGCCACCAGTCCACCCGGCGCCGGTGCACTCCGCGCCCGCGCACCCGGTGGATGCGGCGCCCAAGGCGGCCCGCCGGAACCCGCTACTCCTGGCCATCCCGCTCGTCCTACTGGCGGTGCTCGGCCTCTGGGCCTTCAACCGCGGCGGCGACGACGAGACGGCCGTCGTTCCCGTGGCCGCCACCGACTCTTCGGCGGTGGCCGGGCTGGACGAGACCTTTGCGGGCCTCCAGGCCGAGGCGGCGCAGACCGCGCCGGCCGCCGTCGCCACGCCCGCCGCTCCGGGTGCGCCGATCAAGACGCAGCAGCAGATCGCCGAGGAGGTGGAGCAGGCGGTTCGCGACCTGAACGACGCGTGGGTGCAGGGCGACATTGACCGGCACGTCAGCCACTACGCGAGCCGTGTCGACTATTACAACTCGAAGCGCCTTCCCCGCGCGGGCGTGCGCCGGGACCGCAGGCGCGACCTGCAGCGCTACAGCGAGAACCGCCGCATCGTCCTGCACAACGTCGCCGTCACCTTTCCCGATCCGTCACACGCGCGCGTGCTGGTGGACAAGGAGTGGACGTTTCGCAGCAAGGAAACCACCCGTCAGGGGCGCGGAACACAGGAATACCTGCTGAAGCGTGACGAGGACGACGGGAAGTGGTACGTCACCTCCGAACAGCTCCTCAAGCGCATCGAGGAGAGCGTGCCGGCGGCGGGGGCGGGGGTGTAGGGGGCAGTTGAGCCCGGCGGTTGAAACCGCTGCAACAACCGCGGGAAACCTGCCTTCGCAGGTTTGCGGGGGGAGATGGGCGCCGGATTGCCGGGGATGCGGAATCGGCCCGTACGCACCAGGGGCTGAAGCCCCCGGCTGGAACTACGCGAAGACGGCTAAAGCCGGCTGGAGGATCGTGATGTTCGCCCGTGAGTCCGCGCAGGCGGACTTTGTGCTTTTGTTGCAGTGAGTTTACTCGCCGTTTCACCCCTTCCCCTTCTTCGGTTTCCCGTTCCCCGCACCGTGCTCACGCGCACGGGCTCGTCCCTGCCCTCGCCCGCGCTCCTGTGGTGCGGCGCGGACCGTGGGTGCGGGGGCGCGCGTGACTACCGCGGGCGCCCGCGAGCGGGCGGCGGGTGCCTCCGAGGTGGAGGTGCGAGCGGGCGCGGAGGAGGACCCGCCAGAGCCGGACGCGGTCGATCGGTCCGTATCGCTCGGCTCATCCTCGCCGTCCGCCGATGACACGGTGGATGCGGCGGAGTCGCGCGCGAGGGTCAGGCGATCCGCGATGATGAAGCCGCGCTCCCGTTTGCCCCCAACGCGCACGGAGTCGCCGATCGAGAGGGTGCTGATGTCTGCGGCGGCGCTGTCCCTCGTGACCACCGCCGTGACGGGGCTGACGACGACGCGCAGGTCGGGAAGCTGCTCGTTCGCCGGGCGCACCAGGAGCGCCCGGCGATCCGCGGAGGCGGCGAGGACCACGCCGTCGGCGTCGACGGTGGCGGGGATGGCGCCCTCGTTCATCATGCGGATGCCGTTCACCGTGACCGATTGCGTGCCGGTCAGCTCCACCGTGGATGGGAATGCGCGTCCGGAGCGCGCATCGGTGCGCAGACCGTGGAGCACCGCGCGCGAACCCGCCGGAAGATCCGCGATGTCGATCCGCCCCACCGTGTCGGCACCCTGCACCAGGCGCAGCGAGATGGGGCTCGTCGCCAGCCCGCCGAGCTCGAACGCCTTGTCGCGCACCTCGGTGTCCGTGCCGGCCTCCATGGCGAACACGCGCCCGGGCAGCGTGCCGCCCGGCGCGAAATCCCCCTGCACCGCGATACCCTCCGCGCCGCCCCCGCACGCCGCGAGAATGGAGGCACTGCAGAGGCCGAGGAAGATGCGCATGATGACGGGAGTCGGGGTCGGAGGTGAACTCGCTTCAACAACAGCACAAACCCCGCCTGCGCCTGCTCCGGGCCCGACATCGCGCATCACGAGACGGCTTCAGCCGTCTTCGCGTGGTTCCAGCCGGGGGCTTCAGCCCCCGGCGACGCGGCGCCGGTGCTTTGTCCCCGACGCCCAGATTCACTCCCCCCCGGTGAAGTGCCGGAAGCCGCGGTTGCGGAGGGGAGTCCGGTGCCCCTCGGCGTCCACCCACCACACGCCGTCGCCGTGGCCCACGCGGCCCACGGAGCGGAGAGAGACGTCGAACCTCCGCTCGAACTCGCGGCAGAGGGGCTCCACGCTCCCCGCGGCGGCGGTGAAGCAGAGCTCGTAGTCCTCGCCTCCGCCGAGCGCCATCTCGACGGCGCGGGAACGGGAGCGGGTGTGGAGCTGCACGGCGGGGTGCACCGGCACCAGCTCGCGCACCAGGAGGATGGCCACCCCGCTCGCCGCGGCCAGGTGCGCCGCGTCGCCCGCGAGGCCATCGGACAGGTCGAGCATGGCGGAGGGGAGCCCGCGCTCGGCCAGCCAGCGCGCCTCCTGCACGCGGGGGCGCGGCTCGGCGAAGCGCGGCCACGCGCCCCTTGGAGGACGGCGCCCGGCCAGGAGGCGCTCCACGCACGCCGCCGCCGCGCCCAGCTCGCCCGTCACCCACACCTCGTCGCCCATGCGCGCGCCGGAGCGGAGAACGGGGTGCGACGCCTCGCCGACGACCGTCACGTCCAGCATCACGGGCCCGGGTGAGCGCGTGAGGTCGCCGCCCAGCACCACCGCACCGACCGACTCCGCGGCCCGCCGCACCCCCTCCATCACCTCCACCGCAAAGTCCCCCGCATCCCCCCTGGGCACCGCGAGCGAGGCGAGCACGCCGATGGGCCGCGCCGCCATCGCCGCCAGATCGCTGAGCGCCGCGGCGGCCGCGCGGTACCCGATCCCCTCCGGCGGAAGCCAGTCGCGCCGGAAGTGGACCTCCTCCACGCTCAGGTCGCTGGAGAGCACGATCCCCTCCCCCGCCACCACCGCCCCGTCGTCGCCGGGCCCCACGCGCACGT
>DASVTZ010000115.1 GCA_036387335.1 Longimicrobium sp. | reverse complement strand
CGCGCTCCCCTGCCTGCCCAGCGTGCTGCTGGAGCGGGGACGCGAAGTACGGCGTAGGCTCCGAGAGCCACCCCGAAAGCGGACGATGCAACTCCTTGAAATCAAGAAGTTTAAGGCCTTAAGTTAACGCCTATGGGGATTTATCCCCCGGTTTTCGTGCGCCGGCGCCGCACCGCCCCTGGCGTTGCGCATCCCCCGGCGTGGCGCGCGCGTCCGTTGTCCCGCCCCCGGCGCCGCACGCCCCCGGCGCCCCCGCCCCCGTTCACCGGCTCTCGTACACCCGCGTGTTGCCGTTGCGGTCGAAGGCGATCACGTCGTAGTGGTCCTTGAACGGCCCTTCCATCCCGGGCGAGCCCATCGGCATGCCGGGGACGGCGACGCCCGCGATCTGGGGCTTCTCGCGCAGGACGCGCTGGATGACCTCGGCGGGGACGTGCCCCTCGAAGACGTAGCCGCCCACCTTGGCGGTGTGGCACGATGCGAGGGCCGCGGGGACGCCCCACTCCGCCTTGACCGGCTCCACCTGCTCCACGTCGTGCACCTCCACCGTGTAGCCGTTCGCCTTGAGGTGGTCCACCCACTTCGCGCAGCAGCCGCACGTCGGCGTCTTGTAGACCACTGCGAGGAGGGCGGATGCGGCGGCGGCGGCGCCCGGCGCGCGGGCCGTTCCCTCGGCGTGCGCACCGGAGGCGTGCACCGCGGCGGGAGACTGCGCGGGCGCGGCATCGGCGCTGCTCACCTCGCCGGAGGGGCGGGCGCAGGCGGCGGTCAGGGCGAGGATCAGGGTTGCGCGCAGGACGTGCTTCATCGGTGGCTCGCGGATGGGGGTTGCCGGGCGCCCGGCGGACGTTCGTTCCGGCGCCCCTGTACACGCGAGGGGGCGCGTGTGGTCCATTCCATACTGTCATCCTGAACGAGCGCCTCTCAGATCTCGCCTCTAAACCGACCCTTCGGCGCGAGTGAAGGATCTACTGCGCGTGGCGCGGGGCTCGAGGTGCAACGCCGTTCTCCTGCCGCGCCGGCTAGATTCTTCAGTCGCCGGAGGGAGTTCTGGTTGCCTTGCGCAGGTAGGTGCCGGCGGCTCCTTCAGAATGACAGGTGGGGGGGTGCGGCGCGGAAGTCATGCGCAACGCGGGGGATGACGGCCGCGAGTCCGCGCAGGCGGACTTTGTGCGGTTGTTGCAGCGAGTTCACTCGCCCGCTTGACACACCCCACGGCGGGGCGGATCATTCGCAGCCGGTACGTGCCGTCTCCTTTCCCCGCGCCCTTCCGAATGGTCCGCCAGAAACGGTTTAAAACGGGGACCATTCCGGACACGCGGCAGCTCCTGTCGTGGGTGTACGTCGCGCGGATGACGCTGGCGGCGGCGATCTTCGTGGCGGCGGCGTGGGCGTGGCGAGATGCTCCGCCCGGGACGACGCTCACGGCCACGCTCCTCTTCGTGGCCGCGCTGGTCGTCACCTTTCCGTCGTTCTGGCACACGCACCTGGCCGGGCGCACACCGGGCCGCACGTACCTGTACGGGCAGGTGGTGTTCGACGTGTGCATGGTCGCCGTCGTCGTGCACCTGACGGGCGGAAAGGACAGCAGCTTCGCGCCGCTCTACGTGCTGGCGATCTTCGCCGGGGCCGTCCTCCTTCCCATCGTGGGCGGGATGCTGATCGCGGTGCTGGCGTGCGTGCTGTACTTCGCGGACGTAGTGTGGAGCGCGCACGAGTTGGACGCGCCCGTCTTCCTCCAGATCGTGATCTTTGGCGCGGTGGCGCTGGTCACCGGCTACCTGGGCGACCGGCTGCGGCGCACCGGCGTGGCCCTCGGCGAGGTGGAGACGGAGCTGCGGCTGCTGCGGCTGGACACCGCCGACATCCTGGCCAGCATCCTCACCGGCATCCTGACGGTCAACGGATACGGGCGGCTGGTGTACATGAACCCCACCGCCGCCGAGCTCCTCGACCTCGATCCGCGCGAGCTGCAGGGCCAGCCCGTGATCGCCGTGCTCGACGAGGCCGCTCCGGGGCTCGGCACCATCATCGAGACCTCCGTGCGCGAGAACGCCGGGGTGCGGCGCTCGCAGACGGGGGAGGGAAGGGACGGGATGGTGCTGGGGGTGAGCACCACCGTCGTGGAGCGCCCGGAGCCCGAGCCCCCCTCGGTGACGGCGATCTTCCAGGACATCACCGGGAGCCGTCGGCTGGAGGCGCTCCGCCGCCGCGCCGAGCGCCTGGAGGCGGTGGCCGAGCTGAGCGCATCGCTGGCGCACGAGATCAAGAACCCGCTCGCCTCCATCCGCAGCGCCACGGAGCAGCTCGCCGGCGACGGGATCGACCGCGAGGACCGCGGCGTGCTCAGCAACCTGGTGACGCGCGAGTCGGATCGCCTGAGCCGCCTGCTGACGGAGTTCATCGACTTCGCGCGCGTAAAGCTCCGCGCCTCGGCCCCCGTGCGCGCGGGGACGATCGTGAGCCACGCGATGGAGGTGGTTCGCGCCCACCCGGACGCATCCGGCCGCGCGATCCACCTGGAGTGCACCGACGAGGCGATGTCCGCCGAGGTGCTGGGTGACGAGGACCTCCTCCACCGCGCTTTCCTCAACCTGGTCCTCAACGCCGCGCAGTGGGCCGGTCCCGGCGGCAAGGTCGAAGTCGAGGCCGACGTGATCCAGTCCGACCTCCTCTCCGCCGCAATGAGCAGCACGCGGGCCCTGCGCGTGCGCGTGACCGACACGGGCCCCGGCGTCCCTCCGGACGAGGTGGAGCACGTCTTCGACCCGTTCTTCACCCTGCGCCCCGGCGGCACGGGCCTGGGTCTCGCCCTCGTTCAGCGCGCCGCGGAGGCGCACGGCGGCGCCGTCTTCGTGGACGAGCCCCGCGGCGACGGCTGGGGCGCGACGTTTACGATGTATCTTCCGGCGCTGGACGGGGAGGAAAGTGCGTGAGTGCGTCAGTGCGTAAGTGCGCTACGACCCAAACGCACTAACGCACTCACGCACTCACGCACTATCTTCTCAGTACTTCGCACTCAGTTCCCAGGCCCCGCCCATGTCCGACGCCACGAAAATCCTCGTCATCGACGACGAAACCGCCATCCTCGACACCCTCCGCATCCTCCTGCGCCGGGAGGGCTTCCAGGTGGAGACCGCCGTGGGGGGGCAGCAGGGGGTGGCCCGGATGGAGGAGCTGCGCCCGGACGTGGTGCTCAGCGACGTGCGGATGCCCAACGTGGGCGGGCTGGAGGTGCTGCTGGCCGCGAAGGATCTGGACCCGTCGCTTCCGGTGATCCTGATGACGGCGCAGGCGTCGCTCCAGACGGCGATCCGCGCGGTCAACGAGGGGGCGTTCTACTACATCCAGAAGCCCTTCGCCAACGACGAGATGGTCGCCATCTGCCGGCGGGCGGCGGAGAGCCGGCAGCTCAAGCGCGAGAACCAGGCGCTCAAGACAGAGATCCGCCGCCGCGACCGGGGCGACTCCGCGCGCCCCATCGGCCGCAGCAAGCGCTTCCTGGACGTGCTGAAGACGGCCGAGACCGCCGCCCCCACCGACTCCACTATCCTCGTGACGGGGGAGAGCGGCGCGGGCAAGGAGGTGCTCGCCAAGTACATCCACGAGATTTCCGGGCGCTCGGACGGCCCGTTCGTCTCCATCAACTGCGGCGCCCTCCCCGAAAGCCTTCTGGAGAGCGAGCTCTTTGGCCACACCAAGGGCTCCTTCACTGGCGCGCACCGCGACAAGCAGGGCCTGTTTGTCGCGGCGAAGGGCGGCACGTTCTTCATGGACGAGGTGGGCGAGATGTCGCCCGCCACGCAGGTCAAGCTCCTGCGCGTCCTCCAGGAGCGCGAGGTGATCCCCGTCGGCGCGACGGAGGCGGTGCCGGTGGATGTTCGCATCGTGGCCGCAACCAATCGCGACCTTGAGGAAGAGATCCGCCGCGGCGGCTTCCGCAGCGACCTGTACTACCGCCTCAACGTCATCACTGTCCACCTTCCCCCGCTGCGCGACCGCGGCGAGGACGTGCCGCTGCTCGCCTCCTTCTTCCTGGAGCGGTTCGCGGGCGGGCGCGGAAAGGAGACGCCGCGGCTCTCGCAGGAGGCGGTCGACGCGCTCGCGTCGTACGACTGGCCCGGGAACGTGCGCGAGCTGGAGAACGCCCTGGAGCGCGCCGCCGTCCTCACCGCCGACGGCGAGATCCAGGTGTCCGCGCTCCCCACACGCATCACGGAGCGCGCCCCGCAGCCCCTCGTCTCCGCCGCCCTGCCGCCCAACCCGACGCTGGAGATCATCGAGCGCGCGTACATCCACTGGGTCCTGCACTCCGAGAGCGGCAACAAGACGCGGGCGGCCGAGGTGCTGGGGATCGATCCCTCGACGCTGTACCGGAAGCTGCTGCGGTACGGGATGGATGCGGGGTGAGGGGGGCTGGCCCCCTCCCCGCTCGTTCCTCGCTGCCCCTCCCCCAAACTGCTGGGGGAGGGGCGTTTAGCATGCGTCGGTGGGTGTCTGCGGGGGCGCCGCACGGGTGGGCACGGGCAGCCACGTGGGGCTGCCCCTACGGGGTTTGGGTGGCAGGGGGCGGGGGGCGGAGGTAAGGGCGAGGGTGGGCAGACACGCAGGTCTGCCCCTACGGGATCGGTTTGACGGGCGGGCGACGGAGCGGCGGCGGGTACGGGCGCGATGAATCGCGCCCCTACAGGATCTGTGCAGCGCGGGCGGAGTTCTCCCCCTCACCCGCCCTGCGCCCCCGCAGGCGGGGGAGGGGGTCGGGGGGAGGGGGCGCCCGCCCGGTACAGAACCTGCCGAGCCGGACGTCCTTACTCGCAAAGCGGAGGGTGCCGATGAAGGTTCGGAGAGCATAGTGCGGTTGCTCGTGATCGTGCCCGTGGGCGATGCGGACGAGGGGCTGCTGCAGGCGCTCGCCGATGACCTGGGGCCACGGCTGGGGCTGGAGTGCGCGGTCGGCTCGGGGCTCCCGCTACGGGAGGAGTGGTGGGACGGCGACCGACGCCGGTACCTCTCTGGACCCATCGTCGATGCGCTGCTGGAGCGGGCGGATGGATCGGGGCGCGACCCGCGCGAGTGCTGGTGGCTCGGCGTGGCGGAGTGCGGGCTATGCGCGCCGGAGTACGACGTCGTCTTCGGCGAGGCGACGATGCACGGGCCCTGCGCGGTGGTGGGGCTCGCCTCACTGCGCGTGCCCTGCGCGGACGGCACCTCCGCGCTCTGGCCGCGCCTCGTCGCTTCATCCGTTCACGAGCTTGGGCACCTGGCGGGGGCCGAGCACTGCGCGAATCCACGGTGTGTAATGTACCCCTCGCGCGACATCGCGGACACGGATGGGAAGGGGAACTCCTTCTGCGGAGCGTGTTTCCAGTGGGACGCGGAACGCGGAGCTTGATCCGCGGGCGGCGCTAGTATACTTTGTAAAGAGCACCCCTCCCGCACACTCCCAGTCGTCCCATACCGGCTCATTCATGAACCACGAGTCACCCCGGTCGCTGCGGCGCGCGTACCTGGATTGGGTCGAAGAACAGGTCGAGAACTACAAGGACGAGATCCCGCGCTCCGAGCTCCTGCGGCTCGCGGACGAGGTGGTGCGCGAGCTCCGGATGACGGACTCGGGGCAATACCAGCTCACCGAGCTCCTCATCTGCCACGCGATGGACAAGCGGATCGCGCGCTCGCTCAAGCTCCCGGGATACCGCTCCTGGAGCGCCCAGCGCCTCGCCGCGCTCAACGCGCCGCTCTTCCCGCCCGACCTGACACCGCCGCCGCCGCCGCGCGCCGCCGCGGCACCGGCCACCGCGGTCGGGGTTCCCCTGGCCTGTGTCGGTTGAACACGTGCGGTGATCACAAAGGGCTACACACTGCGGCGCGAGCACGGTTGCTCGCGCCGCAAGTCGTTGTCTCCGTTCGGCTTGGGGTTGCGCCCGCGCCGGTATGCGCCATGCACGGGATGGGGATGCCGCGCGTCCTGCGGCGGCGGTCCTATATCCCGAGTTATCCTGATGATCGATCCACATAAATCCTGCCCCGACCTACCCGCCGAATCGCGGGAGATCGTGGGGATCGTGGTGCAGGGAGTCCCGTCCCTGCCCGTGCGCCCCCATCTCGCGTTCATGTGGGGCCCCGAAGCGGCGCCCGTCCCCTCCATCGCCTTCGGGCGCGAGCGCAACCGGGCGGCGTAGAAAAGCATCACACGGAGGGCACAAAGAGGAACGGAAAGGCTCATTGAGAAGCCTTTCCGTTCCTCTTTCCTTTTCCCTCTGTGTCTCTGTGTGAGGCTGTCTACTCGGGGCGGGTGCCTCCCACCGCCGGGTCGCCCTTGGACTCGCCGCCGCGCTCGTGCACCACGACGTTGTCCGAGTCGGGGCGCTGCTCGCTGGGCGTGTTCATCACGTGCTGCTTGTCCTCCGGAACGCCGGCCACCTTCTGGCCGTAGCCGCCCGGCGTCTTGTCGTCGGCCGAGTCCACCAGCCCGGGGGCCGAGAAGTCGGGGCCGCCACCCGGGGCGTCCGCGAAGCCGGCCTCGTCGAACGCCTGCTCGCCGAGCGGGTCCGCGTCGTCGATCTCCTCGGGGTCGAAGCCGGGATCGATGTTGCGCTTGGGCATCAAGTACTCCTGGTGTGGGTTAGTAGCGCCGCGGCCGTGGGCGCGGCGGAATGCTGAACTCGACATCGTAGCCGTACCGGTCCGCCCAGGCACGAAGCGCGCGGTCGCCGCCCCGCCCGTACGCCGGGCTCCGGCGCGGGGGAATGTGGTAGCCACGGTCGTAGCGTGGACCGGGCGCCGGCATCCCCTCCGCTCCGTACGGGAGCATGGGCCAGGCCATTGGCCCCATCATCGGGTCCCAGCCGAAGGGGACGAAGGGGAAGGGGACCGGCGGCCCGTAGTCCGGCCGCGGCGGCGCGCCCTGGTAGCCCCGGTCGTAGCGCCCCTGCCCGCGGTCGTATCCCCGCGGTCCGCCGCGGAAGCCGCGGTCGTAGCCGTATCCCCGGTCGTAGCCGTGCCTGTATGGCATCCTCGCCTCCTCGTTGGCCGTGCGGGCTCGTCGCGGACGGCGCGCTCCGCAAGGTCCGTGCGATGAGAGCGGAACGCGCATTGCAGAAGGTGTTTACAGGGTCGGGCGCGTGGGCGCGCGGCTGCGGGCCTTTCGCGCGGAGGTCGGGTGCTCACGATCGTGCTTTGTCTGGCTCTTGCCGCCGTCGCCGCACCGGGGCTCGCGGCGCTGTACCTGGCCCGCCTCCCCTTCGCGCCCGAGTGCCCGCACTGCCGCGCCGTCACCAGCCCGCACCGTGGGCGGAGCGCGGTGGATCGGCTGGTGGCCGTGATGGCGGCCACGCCGGTGCGCAAGTGCGCGCGGTGCGGGTGGGCCGGGCGCATGCGCTGGAAGCTCGCCCCGCAGCGCGCCGCCGCGCGGCAAAGGTAGGTCTCCTCAATGGACACCCCCACGGCCTCGGGCGCTCCGGGCCAGGAGCAGCGCATGGAGCAGCGGATCCTGTCGGACCGGGACCTTTGGATGCTGGTCGCGTCGGGGCACCTCAACCTGCGCGGCGCCGTGCTGGACGGGGCGCGGCTGGAGCGCGCCAACCTGGCCGGCGCCAACCTGGAGCGCTGCTCGCTGCGGGGGGCGCAGCTGGCGGGCGCCAACCTCAAGGGCGCCAACCTGAGCGGCGCCGAGCTGGAGGGCGCCGACCTCAAGGGCGCCGACCTGATCGAAGCCAACCTCACCGAAGCGTATCTCAAGAGCGCCGGCCTGTGGGGCGCCTACCTGGAGCGCGCCACGATGGAGTGGGCGTACATGGAGGGCGCCTACCTGGAGTGGGCGTACCTCAAGCGCGCGCACCTCACCGGGGCGTACCTCAAGGGCGCCATCCTGACCGGCGCGGACATGGAGAAGGCGAACCTCAAGGGCGCCAATCTCACCGGCGCGTACCTGCGCGGGGTGGAGCTGGGCGGGGCGATGCTGGAGTACGCCACGCTGGAGCACGCGGACCTGGGCGGCGCCAAGCTGCACGGGGCCGACCTCAAGGGTGCCAACCTGACGGGCGCCACCCTCGTCTCCGCCGACCTCTCGGGCGCGGACCTTTCCGGCTGCACGCTCAAGGGCGCGGACCTGAGCGGGGCCAACCTGGAGCGCGCCAACCTCACGGGCGCCGACCTGGAGCGCGCCGAGCTGGGCGACGCGCGCGTCACCGCCGAGCAGCTGGAGTCCGCGGTGCGCGAGGTGGAGCGGGAGCAGCGCACGGCCTGAAAACAGCGCGTCACACAGAGCCACAGAGAAAACTACAAGAACGAAAGAGAGAGCTCTGCTGGTCCCTCTGTGCCCTCGTTGTGCCCTCCGTGTCTCTGTGTGAAACTGCTGTTGCGACGCCTCCCGCGCGGGTCTAAGTTGACCGCCCCAGCATGCGAGCAACGCAGCACGGAGCCATCCGGTTTTATGCGCAACTCCGCCGCACCCGCCCATCCCGCGCAGTCTTTCGTGGAACAGCGCCGCAGGCGCATCCTCTGCTCCATCCACCGTACTCCGCACGACTTTCCGGGCGCGGAGACGCTCTCCCCCGAGCGGCTCGAGTTCATCCGCCGCGAGGCGGAGGAGCTGTACTGGAACGAGCTTTCGTGGGAGCAGCTCACCGACGAGGAAGCGGTCGCGGGCGGCCACATGACGGAGATGGTCTTTCCCGGCTTCCTCGCCTACGTGGACGGCCTGCTGGTGGACCACGTCCCCGCCGGTGCCCCCAATCCGGCACGTCCTCACCCCGACGCGGTGGAGGAGATCCTCACCTTTGTCGCCGAGCGTTACGCCGCCGCTACGCGCGAGCTGGAGGCCGGCATCGACTCCCAAAAGGTCGTTTGGGCGCGGATGATGTCGTCGGAGCTGGTGGACCTGGTGCTGTACCGGCTGTACCGGCTTTCGCCCGCCGAGGTGGAAGCGCTGGAAGACAGGGAATAACTCCCTGAATGTCCCCGTCTCGTCCCGGCTTCCGCTATCTCGCCGGCGCTCCCCTACTGATCGCGCACCGCGGCGGCTCCGGCCTCGCGCCTGAGAACACTCTTGTCGCGTTTCGCCAGGCGCTGGAGTGGTGGCGGGCGGACGTGCTGGAGATCGACGTCCAGCCGACGCGGGATGGGGATGCGGTGGTGATCCATGATCCCAACGTGGACCGCACGACCGATGGTGGCGGGCCGGTGTGCGAGCTGACGGTGGGGGAGCTGGCGGGGCTGGATGCGGGGTACCGCTTCACGCCGGACGGGGGCGCCACCTTCCCCTTCCGCGGCGCGGGCGTGCGCATCTCCACCCTGCGCGAGGTGCTGGAGGCGCTGCCGCACGCGCGCGTGAACGTGGAGATCAAGGACGCGCGGGCGCAGGAGCCGGTGTGGGAGACAGTGCGCGCGCTCGGGGCGGAGCAGCGCGTGCTGATCGCGGCGGGAGATCGAAAGAACCGCGCGCGCTTCGCTAAGTACTCCGGCCCCACCAGCGCGTCGTCGCAGGAGATGTACGCCTTCTACGCCCTCCACAAGCTGCGCCTCGGCCGCCTCTACCGCCCTGCCGTCGATGCCTGGCAGATGCCCGATAGCCACGGCGGCCGGCAGGTGCTCGATCCGCTCTGGGTGCGGGAGGCGCACGCAAAGAACGTGGCCGTGCACGTGTGGACGATCGACGAGACCGAGGACATGCGCCGCCTCCTCTCCTGGGGCGTCGATGGCATCGTGAGCGACCGTCCGGACCGCCTGGCGCGGGTCCTCCACGAAGTCGCCGCGCGGCCGCTCCCCCCCGGCCCGCCGCCGGGCGAGATGGAGCCGTGGCTGGCGCGGTTGTTGCGCGCCTGAGCCGCCCTCCGCACACGGTACAACGCGCTTACCAGGGAAAGACGATGCCGCCTTACGACGGGGGTTACGGCCGCCAGGGCGCCGGAAACGGCTTCAACCGCAACCCCGGCTTCGGCGGCGGAATGGGACAGCGCCCGAGCCCTTACGACGGCAGCTTCGGCGGCCACGACGAGGGCACCTTTGGCCCCGCGCGCTACGGCCTCGGCCCGTACCACCAGCGCCTCCGCAAGCGCCAGCGCCCGGACGAGGAGCTGAAGAGCGACGTGGAGGACGCCCTCTTCTACGACACCTGGGTGGACGCCGAGGCGATCACGGTCGAAGTGAGCGGCGGCGTTGTCACCCTGCGAGGCGAGCTCCCCGACTACGACGAGGTCCGCTACGCCACCGACGACGCCTGGGACGTGGACGGCGTGCGCGGAGTGCGCTCGGAGCTGCGCGTGAACAGCGCCCGCCGCCCCCCGCTGGACCAGGT